>JAPLIW010000588.1 GCA_026388915.1 Deltaproteobacteria bacterium | reverse complement strand
TAGGACCTTGGTCTGGCAGGCCAGCCGAAACCCCTGGCGGTACTCTTCCTCGGAGATCTTCGGCGTCCGGGGGCTCTCGACTTCTCCTTTTTCAATCTTCACCCGGCATTTCCCGCAAAAAGCCTCTCCGCCGCAGGAGGCTTGGATATAGACCCCCGCTTCCACGGCCGCCTTGAGCAGGTTTTCCCCCGCCGGGACCTGGATCTCCCGGTTGTGGGGCTGGAAACGAACAATTACCGATTTCGCTGAAGACATAAGCCCTTAATCGCATAGGGCAAAGAGCATAGGATTAAAAAAACTCTCCTGCCTTTTCCTCTCTGCTCATTGGTCTCTGCTCTTTGCTTTCTTTAATTCACTTCCGGCCTGGGCAGCAATCCCGCCCGCTCCACGATCCCATGGACCGCGTCCTCCCACTCGATGGCCATCAGATGGATGCCGTGCACTCCCGGGATCCGGCGCAGTCGCTGGATCTGCTCCCCGCAGATGTTGAGCCCCTCTTCCCGGGCTTTCTCTTTGCCGGCTTTCCGCATGCGCTCGATGATCTCGTCCGGGACCTCCATCCCCGCCACTTTTTCTTTCATGTACTTGGCCATGCCCACGGATTTCAGCGGGGTCACTCCGGCCAGGATGAATATTTTTTCATGCAGGCCCCGGTCGCGCGTCATTTTCATGAATCGTTCGAACTTGTCCATGTCGTAGATGCACTGGGTCTGGATGAAATCCACCCCGGCCGCAGCCTTCTTGGCCAGCCGGATGACCCGGTACTCGAAGGGATCGGCGAAAGGGTTGGCCGCGGCGCCGATGAACATCTGGGGGGTTCCCTCGATCTCGTCCCCTCCCAGCACCTTGTGTTCGTCCCGCATTTTTTTGACCGTCTGGATCAACTGGATCTAGTCCAGGTCGAAGACATTTTTGGCCGTGGGATGGTTTCCGAATTTCTGGTGGTCTCCGGACAGGCAGAGGATGTTCCGGATGCCCAGGGCATAGGCCCCGAAAATATCGCTCTGCATGGCGATGCGGTTCCGGTCCCGGCAGACCATCTGCATGTTGGGTTCCAGCCCCATCCGGACCAGAAGGGCGCTCACCGCGATGGAAGACATGCGCACGATGGCCGTCTGGTTGTCGGTCACATTGATGGAATCCACGTTTCCCTTCAAAAGATTGGCCTTCTTTTCGACGACCGTGACATCGGCTCCCTTGGGCGGCCCCAGCTCCCCGGTGACCACGAAATGCCCGCCGGTCAGAAGCTTTTCCAATCGGCTGCCGGACTTCATAGCTTCAGGTCCTCCCTCACCCGTTTCCGCGGGCCGCCGTCCCGGCTGGTGGACCAATCCTTTATGGGCATCGGTTCTTCGAGCTTGTCCAACTGCCCCAGCTCCTTCATTCGATCATAAATCAATTGCCAGCCGCAGTCCACCTGGGAATCGATCTCGCATTTGCCGCTCTTGGAGCCGCCGCAGGGGCCGTTGAAGAGGCTCTTGGAGCACCGGGCCACGGGGCAGATCCCGCCGGTCCGGTCGAGGACACAGTTGCCGCAGGCTTGGCACCGCTCGGTCCAGACCCCCTGTTCCTCGGTTACCCCGATGAATTGCGTGTTGACCGCGGGGAGAATGGGAAGCTTGCGGAACTTCTCGGCCAGGAACTGAATCCCGGCTCCGCAGGCCAGGGAAAGAACCGCAGGGTACGGGTCGGCGATCTCCCGCAGGGGTTCCAGATATTCCGTGTCGCACTGGCGCTCCAGGGTGATCTCTTTCGTCTCCAGGGGTTTCCCTTGGGTTTGCCGGGCCAGGCGGAGGGCAGAGGCCAGGATGCCCACCTCTTTTTCTCCCCCGGCGGAACAGACGGTCACGCATCCCTTGCACCCGGCCACAATAATCTTTTCGTACCCCTCAATCATGGACAGGATCTCTTTGATGGGTTTTCCTTCGGCGATAATCATGACTTACCTCCTCAAATTAGCTCATGGCTCATGGCTCATAGCTCATGGCTGATAGCCTTCTTTTTTGCCATGAGCCATCAGCTATGAGCTGTGAGCTGCCTTTTTGGCTGGGCTCGGCCCCAGTTTCCGGATCTTCTCGGTCATCTCCCGGGCCACCTCGGCGAAGCGGGGGCCCATGGCCGCGGACATGTTGTACATCTCCAGTCGGTCTCCCCCGATGCCCACTTCTTCCAGGATCTTCTTGGCATAGGCCACCCGCTTCTTGGCCCGGAAATTTCCATTGAGGAAATGGCAGTCCCCCTCCAGGCAGCCGGCCACGTACACCCCGTCCGCCCCCTTTTCAAAAGTTTCCAGGAGGTGGCGCACATCCACCTTGCCGGTGCAGGGAAGGCGGATGATCCGCACGTTGGAGGGGTACTGGAGGCGCATGGTCCCGGCCAGGTCCGCCGCGGTGTAAGCGCAGTAGTGGCAGCAGAAGGCGATGACGAGGGGCTCAAAATCTTCCATCAGACCCTTTCCCCCTTGAAGACATCGGACAGGACTTCGACGATGACGTCGCACTTGGCCATGACCTGCTCGTCGGTGAAATGCTGCAGATGGATGGCTTTCCCCGGGCATTCGGAAGCGCAGATGCCGCATCCATGGCACATGGCCGCCTCGATCTCCGCCACCCCTTCCTTGTTGATCACCGGCACGTTGTAGGGGCAGACCCGCACGCAAGTGAGGCAGGCAGCGCATTTGTCCGCATCCACCACCGAAACCACCCCGCTGATCTGGATCTGATCCTTGGCCAGGACCGTGCAGGCCCGGGCCACCGCCGCCGAAGCCTGGCACAGACTCTCCTCGATCGTCTTGGGGGCATGGGCGATCCCGCAGAGAAAGAGCCCCTCCGAGGCAAAGTCCACCGGCCGGAGCTTCATGTGCGCTTCCAGGAAGAAGCCCTCGGCGGTGCGCGGCACCTTGAGCATGCTGGCCAGTTTCGCCGTGTCCGTCGGGATCGTGGCCGCGGAAAGGACCAGGAGGTCGGGCTGGAAAGTGAGGTTTTCCCGCAGAACCGGATTATAGAAGGTAACCTGGACTCTCCCCTCTTTTTGCGTCACCTCCGGCTTGCGGTCTTCCTCGTACCGGAGGAAACGGATCCCGGCCTTCCGCGCCCGGGTGTAATCCTCCTCCAGGGTGCCGTACATGCGCATGTCGCGGTAGAGAATGGTCACTCCCGCCTTGGGGTTGAGCGCCTTGAGGGTCAGGGCGTTCTTCACCGCCTCGGCGCAGCAGACCCGGCTGCAGTAAGGCCGCTCCTCGTTGCGCGAGCCCACGCACTGGATCATGACCACTTCTTTCAGCTCTCCAATTTTCTTGCCGTCTCCGTGGAGCAAGGCCTCCATCTCCATCTGGGTGAGGACCCTCTTGTCCTCCCCGTAGAGATATTCCTTGGGCTTGAGTTCCTCCCCCCCGGTGGCCACAATGGTTACCCCGTGCTCAATTTCAACTTCCCTTCCTTTCCCGTCGGAGCCGACCTTCAAGGCGGTCTTGTAATTTCCCACGTAACCGGAAAAGTCGGTGATCACCGCGTCGGGAAAGACCTGGATGCGGGGGTGGCGGGTAACCCGCGCCGTGAGGTCCTCCAGGTACCGGGACACATCCTTTCCATCCAGGGTGGTCTTGAGGCGACGGAGGTTGCCGCCCAGTTCATTCTCTTTCTCCACGAGCACGGCTTCAAACCCCTGCTCCGCCAAGCCCAGGGCCGCGGTCATCCCCGAAAGGCCTCCCCCGATGACCAGTCCCCGCTTGATGACCCCCTTGGTCAACTCTTCCAGGGGCTGGATCAGGCGGGCGTTGGCGATGGCCATGCGCACCAGGTCTCTGGCCTTGGAGGTGGCATCCTCCTTATCGTTCATGTGCACCCAGGAGCATTGGTCGCGGATGTTGGCCATCTCAAAGAGGTAACGGTTGAGACCGGCCTCCCGGATGGTCTCCTGGAAGAGGGGCTCGTGCGTCCGGGGAGAGCAGGAGGCCACGATCACCCGGTTGAGCTTGTGCTCTTCGATGGCCTTTTTGAGCTTCTCCTGCGTGTCCTGGGAGCAGGTGTACAGGTTCTCGTCGGCGAAGACCACGGCGCCCAGGGAGGCGGCGTATTCCTTCACCGCGGGCACATCGATGACCCCGCCGATATTATTCCCACAGCGGCAGACGAAAACGCCGATCCGGGGCTCTTCCTCCTTGACCTCTTTCTGGGCCGGGTATTCCTTGCGGGTCACCAGGGTGCCCCGGACCTCGGACAGAATCTCGGAGGCCGCGGCCGCAGCTCCGCTGGCCTGGGCCACGGTCTCGGGAATATCCTTGGGGCCCTGGAACACCCCGCATACGTACACCCCCGGCCGGGTGGTGGCCAGGGGAGTCAGGGGATCGGTTTTGGCAAAACCGTAGGCGTCGAGCTCGATCCCAACATTCTTGGCCAATTCCTTCGTCGAGGCGGAGGGAACCATGCCCACCGAAAGGACCACCAGGTCGAACTCCTCTTCCCTTATCTCTCCCCCTTCGTCGAGGTAGGTGATCAGCAAGTTTTTCGTGCGGGGATCTTCCGCCACCCGGGAGATGGCGCAGCGCACGTACCGGACGCCGTACTCCTTTTTGGCCCGTTCGTAATAGGCATCGAACCCTTTTCCGTAGGCCCGGATGTCGATGAAAAAGATCGTGGGCTCGACCTCCTTTTCGTGCTCTTTGACGATGATCGCCTCCTTGGTGGCGTACATGCAGCAGACCGCCGAGCAGTAAGGATGGCTTTGGTCCCGGCTCCCCACGCACTGGAGGAAGGCGATCTTCTTGGGCACCTTCTTATCCGACGGGCGCTGGACGTGCCCCAGGGTCGGCCCGGAAGCGGAGAGGATTCTCTCGAACTGGAGGGCATTCAGGACATTGGGATATCGTCCCAGCCCGTATTCCTGGGACAGGCGGGCGTTGTAGACTTCGTACCCCGGGGCCAGGATGACGGACCCGACCCGGACTTCTTCCTGCGTCTCCACCATGTCATGGTTGATGGCGTTGAGCCCGCACTTGTAGTAGCAGGAGAGGCACTCGGAGCAGATGCCGCAGGCCAGACAACGGGACGCTTCCGCTTTGGCCTCTTCTTCGGTATATCCCAGGCTGACTTCCGTAAAGGAGGAGACTCTATGACCGGCGGGGCTCGCGGCCATCTTGACCCGCGGAGTAACGTTTACTTCTCCTTTGGCCACCCGCTCCTGGACTTCTTCCTTGGCCATCTTCACCACCGGCAGCTCGGGCCGAGGGGCCGGTTCAATTTCTTCCCCCCGGAGGTAGCGGTGCATGCTGGCGGCAGCCTTGTGCCCCGCGGCCACGGCCTCGATGACGTAGGCTGTGCCGGTGGTGGCGTCCCCGGCGGCGAAAACTCCCGGCCGGGTAGCGGCATAGGTGTTGGGGTTGACGGCGATGGTGGACATGCGGGTCACGCCCACCCCCGCGCTCTCGGGGATGAAGGCCAGGCCGGCCTGCTGCCCGATGGCGAAGATCACCACCTCACAGGGGAGCACATGTTCGCTCCCTTCCTCGGTCTGCAGGTTCAGGCGGCCTTCACGGTCAAATTCCATGTAGGTCACCTTCACCGCTTCCACTCCCGCCACGTGTCCGTCCCGATCCAGAATTCGCTTGAAGGAACGACTGGGGTAAACGTTAATCCCCTCTTCTTCCGCCTCGTGAATCTCCTCCCGGCTGGCCGGCATTTTTTCCCGGCTCTCCAGGCAGGCCATCTCCACCTTGGCCGCGCCCAGCCGGAGGGCGGTCCGGCCGCAGTCCATGGCCACGTTGCCCCCTCCCAGGACAAGAACGTGCCGATTGCGGATTGCGGATTGCGGATTGGGAGTAGCAGCTTGCGCCCCCCCATCCTTGCCATCCCCTCCATGGGATTGTAGGGGCGACCCGCCGGGTCGCCCGTACGTCGTGGCGGTTTCATTCCGAATTCCCAGATTCCACAGCGAGACGTCGCGCAAAAACTGGGTATTGATCAGGACTTCGGGAAGGTTGGCTCCGGGGATGGGCAGCTTGCGCCCCTCGTGGGCTCCCACCGCGATCAGGACGGACTTGAAATCTTCCTTCATCAGCTCGTCCAGGTCGGTCACCGGGGTATTGAGCCGCAGGTCGATTCCCAGGTCGATGATTTCCCGCACTTCCCGGTCCACGACCAGGGGCGGCAGGCGGTAATCCGGAATCCCCACCCGGAGCATCCCTCCCGCCAGGGGAAGCGCTTCGAAGAGGGTGACGGGATAGCCGAGTTTACGCAGGTCCTTCGCCGCGGTAAGGCCGCAGGGGCCGGCGCCGATGATGGCCACTTTTTCCTCAAATTTGTACGGGAGGGGGTCGACGGGGAGATAGGGCTGGGCATACACCCGGTCGGCTACGAAACGTTTCAAACTGGCGATGGCAAGGGGCTGGTCCACCAGGTTGCGGTTGCAGGCCTCCTCGCAGCGGTGGTTACAGATCCGCCCGCAGATTCCCGGAAAGGGGTTGTCCTCCTTGATCACCCGCATGGCGTCATCGTACCGGCCCTCCCGGATGAGGGCGATGTACCCCTGGGCCCGCTGCCCGGCCGGGCAGGCGTCCCGGCAGGGAGCGACGCCGAGCTTCTCGATGGCGTAGGCGTTGGGAACCGCTTGCGGATAGAGCCGATAAGCGGCTTTCTCCTGAGACATGGATTGATCGAAGCGGCTCGGAATGACTACCGGACAGACCTGAGCGCATTCGCCGCAGCCGTTACACTTGTTCACATCGATGTAGCGGGGCTTGCGGCGCACCGTCACGGTGAAGTTTCCGGCTTCCCCATCCACCTTGACCACTTCGCTATCCATCAGCAGTTCTATGTTCAGGTGGCGGCCGGTCTCCACCAGCTTGGGGCTGATGGTGCACATGGAACAGTCGTTGGTGGGAAAGGTTTTGTCCAGCTGGGCCATGCGGCCCCCGATGGCCGAGCTTTCCTCCACCAGGTAGACTTTGAACCCCGAATTGGCTAGGTCCAGGGCGGCCTGCATCCCTCCCACGCCGCCGCCGACCACCATGACCGCGCCGATTTTCTCCGCATCCTTCCGCTGAGGCTCTTTCCCTTTTTCCATTCTCTCCTTGCCCTTAAAAAAGGCCCTTGGAAACCAGAAGCTTCCTGGGATCGACGAAATGCCTCCGGAACCATTTTCCCGTATCAGGATGGCCCAGGCTTAAACCAATCAATTCGGTGATGTACAGGATGGGGATCTGGTAATTCTTTCCCGCTTCCCGGGAGATCTCCTCCTGGCGGGAATCCAGGTTGGACTGGCACAGGGGGCAGGCTACGGCAACGGCTTCCGCCCCGGCCTCCAGGGCTTTGTCGAAAAGCTTCCGGGTCAACCGCCGGACGATGTCCGCCCGGGTGAGGACCAGACTTCCCCCGCAGCAGTCGGTCTTGTAGGACCAGGGGATCGCCTCCGCCCTCAGGAGGCCCAGGAGTTTGTCCATCTCCTCCGGGTTTTCGTATTTCTTCGCCCCGGTCACTTTGGGAGGCCGGACCAACAGACAGCCGTAGTAACTGACCATTTTGAGGCCAACGAGAGGCCGTTTGATCATCCCCGGGATCCGGTCCATGAGGCCGTCATCGACGAGGAACTCGAGGAGGCTCAGGATCCGGAAATTGAGCTTAGGGGCCCCTGCTTCCAGCTCCTTTTCTCCCGTCTTGAACCGGCTGTAGCAGGCCGCGCAGGGGACGACGAGATCCCTTCCCGCTTTCTCCGCGATGGCCAGGTTCCGGGCCACCAGGCCGTGCGCCAGGGAGTCATCGGTCATGTGGGCGGAGCTGGCCCCGCAGCAGTTCCAGTCGGGCAGCTCGCCGAGCTCCACACCCAGAAGAGCGCTCACGGCCCGGGTCGACTCATCGTATTCCCGCGCTGTGCCGTGTAAAGCGCAGCCGGGATAATAAGAAACTTTCAAGGTACATCCCTCACTTGAAAAGCCGGAATGAATTTCTGAAGCTTTCTGACTCCGAACTTTGCAGGGGTTGATGATCTCGTAAAAAGTCTCTTGGAGCGTCACCCCGGCGAAAGCCGGGGTCCAGAACATCTTGAAATAACTGGATTCCGGCTTTCGCCGGAATGACGAATTCTATGGAATTGCGACTTTTTACGAGTTCATCATCCTTTCAATCCCCGAAAGGCATCCTTTAATTCTTTCTTCTGCCGCACCCTCGAGGGAAAAAGCTTGAGCTTCCCCTTGGTAAACATCCTCCAGCCCAGCTTGAAGTCATCCATCCACTTTCCCGTCTTCTGCTTGTACCGGGCCATCATGGAAAGCTCGTGAACCCGCCCGTGGGCGCGAATGCTTTCCAGGAAGGTGGAGTGGAATAGGGCCACTTCTCTCTCCGCCGGCGGGACTTCCTCCCGGATGGCCGTCTGGCGCAGCCAGTCCATGACCTTGGCGATATCGATGTCGTTGGGGCAGCGCGTGGAGCAGGTGTAGCAGGAGGCGCAGAGCCAGATGGTCCTGGAGGACAGGACTCTTTCCTTCATGCCCAGGGAGACCATCTGCAGGATCTGGTTGGGCTTGTAGTCCATGGCGAAGGCCACGGGACAGCCGGCCGAGCACTTCTGGCACTGGTAGCAGTCCTGGACGTTGAGCTCGCTCCCCCAGGATAAGGATTCTACGGGAGAAGAGGAGGATTTCCAAACCTTTATCTCGGGCACGGAATGATCTCCTTCCGTCGGGTCTCCATGCATTTCCAATTTTTTCAAACCGTGGCTTTCAGGCAGGAAGGGAAAATGCTCATCAGAAACTATAACTGGCAGTTTTATTAAATCATTTTTCTTCGCCGTCCTCTATGAGGTATATCACCTTCTATGATTTCGCGTCTACGGCAAGCTTGGCCGCCTTCACCGTGTTCATCATCAGCATGGTGATGGTCATGGGACCCACCCCCCCGGGGACCGGGGTGATCATACCGGCTTTGTCCTTCACCGCCTCAAAATCCACGTCCCCGCAGAGAATGGCCTTGCCCTCTTTGCTCATGCCGATCCGGTTGACCCCCACATCGATGATCACGGCCCCTTCTTTCACCATGTCGGCGGTCACGGCCTTGGGTTTGCCCGCGGCCACGATCAGGATGTCCGCTCGCCGGGTATGGAAGGCAATATCCCGGGAGCCCGTATGGCAGACGGTCACCGTGGCATTGGCTCCTTTCTTCTTCTGGAGAAGTATGTTGGCAATGGGCTTGCCCACGATGTTCGACCGGCCGAGGACCACGACTTCGGCCCCGTCCGTTTTCACCCCCGAACGGATGAGGAGTTGTTGGATCCCCGCGGGGGTGCAGGGAAGGTAGTCGGCTTCCCCGATCATCAGTTTGCCCACGTTCACCGGGTGGAAGCCGTCCACGTCTTTCCTGGGATCGATAGCATAAAGGACCCGGGTCTCGTTGATGTGCTTGGGCAGGGGGAGCTGGACCAGGATTCCGTGAATCTTGGGGTCCTGGTTGTACTTCTCGATCAGATCCAGGAGCTTGGCTTCGGGGATGTCCTCCGGCTGGTTGTCCTGGAGGGAATAGAAATTCAGCTCCTTGGCGGTCTTCTGTTTCCCGGTCACATAGCTGACCGAGGCGGGGTTCTGGCCCACCAGAATGGTCACCAGACCGGGTACCACGTTGTGTTTTTCCTTCAAGGCGGCTACTTCCCGGGCCAGTTCCTCCCGGATCTGCCGGGCCACCTCGGTTCCGCTGATGATCTTCGCGGCCATTTTCCCTCCTATTCTTTAAAAAATATCACCGCAGAGCGCGCAGAGACCGCAGAGGTATCCAAAAATTAAAACCCCGCAAGAAACCCAGTTCTATCCCCAGACCGAATTCTTATGCAATTTGCGTAATTAATTTTCAGAATTTGTTTGGATCTTGGCCATCGGGATTCATTATTTCCTTTTACATTCATCTCTGCGTTCTCTGCGATCTCTGCGGTGAAAAATTTGTTTTTTAGAACAAGCCTTTCACTTTTCCGGTCTTCACGTCCACATCGACCCGGCGATAGGCGGGGTCCGAGCTTGTGCCGGGCATCAGGCTGATGGTCCCGGCGCAGGGGCAGAGGAACTTGGCCCCCGAAAAGATCAGAACGTCCCGGATCGGGATGGTCCAGCCTTTGGGTACCCCTTTCATGGCCGGGTCATGGGTGAGACTGAGATGGGTTTTCACCATCATGGTGGCGAAATCCTTGAACCTGGGATCTTCCTCAAATTTTTTGGCCTTGGCCGCGGCATCGGGGAGCCAGTTTACCCCGCTGGCGCCGTACACGTTTTTTGCAATGGTTTCCACCCTCTGGCGCAGGGGCATCTCCATGGGATAGAGGAACTTGAAGCTCACCTTGTCGTTGCAGGCGTCGATGACCGCGTCAGCCAGCTCCAGCGCCCCCTCTCCTCCCTGAGCCCAATGGGCCGAGACCGCACAGCGGGCCCCAGCCTGTTCGGCAGCTTTGCGCAGAACTGCGATCTCATCCTTCGTGTCCGTGTGGAATGAGTTGATGCAAACCACCGGGTTGATCCCCGCCTGCTTGACGATCCCGATATGGTGGACCAGGTTGGCGACTCCCTTTTCCAGGAGGGGTAAATTCTCCTTGCTATAAGAAGGATCTAACGGTAACCCGGCCACGACTCTGGGCCCGCCGCCGTGCATCTTCAGGGCCCGAACCGTGGAGGTGATCACCGAGACATTGGGAATGAGGCCACTGTTGCGGCATTTCACGTTCCAGAATTTTTCAAAGCCGATGTCGCAGCCGAAACCACTCTCGGTCACATGATAGTCGAACATCTTCAGGCCGATTCGGTCGGCAATGATGGAAGATTGGCCCACGGCGATGTTGGCAAAAGGTCCGGTATGCACCATGACCGGCTGGCCTTCCACGGTCTGCAAGAGGGTGGGATTGATGGTATTGCGCATCCAGGCGCACATGGCCCCGGCGACCTCCAGGTCGGTGGTGGTCACCGGATGGCCTTTTTTGTCGTAGCCCACGGTAATCTTTCCCAGGCGTTCGCGCAGGTCCGCCAAATCTCGAACGATGGAGAGGATGGCCATGAGCTCGGAGCTTACGGCGATGCCGAACCTCGAGTTCATCAGGAACCCATCCTGCTTCCCGCCGATACCGATAATGATGTTTCGCAATCCCTGGGCGCAGAAATCCATGATCCAGCCCATTTCCACGTTTTTCGGGTCAATATCCAGCCGCTTCAGGCCGCGTTTGGCGAGTTGCTCATCGGTGTAATTGGCCTCGTGCTGCATCCGCGCGTTTAAGGCCACCATGGCCAGGTTGTGGGCGTTCATGATGTCATTGATGTCCCCGGTGAGGCCCATGGAAAACTCCGTCAGGGGGATCGCTTGGGCGTTTCCGCCACCGGCCGCGCTTCCTTTAATGTTCATGGTGGGGCCGCCCGAAGGCTGACGAATGCAACCCCCGACCTTCTTCCCTCTCTTCCCCAATCCTTCGATGAGGCCCATCGAAGTGGTGGTTTTCCCTTCTCCGAGAGGAGTGGGGGTAATGGCCGTTACTTCGATATATTTGCCATCGGGTTTTTTCCCCAGCCGATTGATGATCTTCATGAAATCGAGCCTTCCGATCCGGCCAAAAGGAATGACTTCATCCTTTTCCAGACCCAGTTCTTTCTGAAAATCCCAGACCGACTTCAGGTGGTCTTCGGCCGCTTCCGAAATCTGCCAGTCCGCCATCTTCACCGCATCATACGCCATACCTGAATCCTCCTTCTATTGTTATAAAATTTCTCCGGGTCGGTTTTTCTCCCACGGCAACCTCATCCTGCGTCCGTTTTCCTAAGAAGCGCAAAGAACGGCTGGAGAATGAACCTATGGAAGCCCTTCATCCCGGCATCCCGCGGATTCATGCACCTTTCCCGTCCGGGGGTCTTCCCCAAAGACGAGTCCTTGGGATCAGTCTAAAAAAATCTGCGGGAAAGATGGGAGGGGGGTAAGAACGTTCGAGAAGGAAGACGGCTGTTTGACGGCCTGCCTCAGATCTTAGCCTGACCCCCATAGGGTAAGCTTCTCCCCCAGTTTTAGTAAGCCTAAATATACAAATACCTCCAACCCGCACGCCTGGACCGAATTGGATGGCTCTCAAAGTTTTAATTTGGATTCGGATTGGTTCTAGATTGGCAACCGATTCAGTGGAATGGGTTGAATGGCTCCCCGGGCCCCTTCGCGTTGATCGAGGATTTGCCCGCGCTCCCCTTTTTTCACCCCCGTCATCCCCGTCCGTGGGAAAGCATGAATGACGGCTCATTCTGCTCCCGCCCTTATCTGGATCAATTCCAGGGTGAAATCATCCGGGTCGAGCATGTAGACCATGAGGTTCCCCTTGTTGGGGCCGGCGGGGGTCTCGATCGGTTCCCCCCTGAAACGAACCCCCTTGGCCTTAAACTCCTGGTAAACCTGGCGAAGATCGTCCACATTGAAGGCCAGATGGGCGCTGCCCACGTTGTTGGTGCGCGTATCCAGCTTCGCCCCCGGGGGGCTGAGGTACTGGATCAGCTCCAGCCGGTGCCCGCCCGGAGCTTCGAGATAGGCGACTTTCAGGTGGGCACCGGGAATGCCCGTGGCGATCTCCGCGAACCCCTGGGGCCTTTCCGCCATGGACAGGAGTTTAAAGCCCAGAAGGTCGCGGTAGAAGCCCACCGAGCGCTCCACATCGCTTACCGTAAAACTGGTATGGTTGGTAGTCAGAATCATGGATTCCCTCCTGAATTGGAAATAGGTCTTATAGGTCCTATAAGACCTATTTTTTTTAGCCTTTCAAGAGACGGGCGGTTTCTTTCAGCGCTTTTTTCCTTTTCACCGGCCCGATTTTGCCGGGGAATTCCTGGGCTCCCTCCAGGGCGTTGAAGAACCGGTCGAGCAGGTCGCCGCCGAAGGTGGGGACTAAAAAGATATGGGTATGGGGGATCCGTCTCCCGCGGGCGTACATGCATACGAAATCGGGCTTGAGGGCCTTCTTGAGCTTTTGGGCTATGATTCGGGAAACCGAAAAAAGGCTCTTCGTCTCCTTCTCCGTCAAATCGTGCCACCAGGGCACATGCCGCTTGGAAAGGACCAGGCAGTGGCCCCGGGTGAAGGGGCTGATGTCCAGGATGCCCAGAGAGAGTTCATCTTCATAAATCCGATAGGCTTCCGCCTTTCCCGCCACGATTTC
>JAPLIW010000900.1 GCA_026388915.1 Deltaproteobacteria bacterium | reverse complement strand
GATAAAAAAGGATTTCCTGAAGCTGCGGGGCGAGGACCTTCGAAGCCTCTTTAAGGACGCGGTCGGCCTCCGCAACCTTCCGCATTTTTTCCGCTCCCAGCCGTTTCCGTCCCCCCGTTTTTCGGTTTAACCCTCGCACCCCGTCGAATCTGGACCCCAGCGCGGCGATTTCCGCTCCAAGCGCAGTTCCTTCGGCCAGGGATGACAAGCTTTGGTAATCCTTCCAGGTCACTTTTTCGGGGTGATGGAGAAAGGCGCCGAAGCAACTCCTGATTTTCTTTTCAGGAAAGAAATCGTCCTGCCAGGAAAGGGCCTTCTGGCGGAGGGATTCGGCGGGAAAGGTCAGATTTCTCAGGGCGGCAAGCTCGCCCCGCACCTCTTTGCCGGCAACGAAGTCGCCCAGCAGACGGAGGCACTGAAAATCGGGAAAAGAAGGGTATCTTTTAACGGTCGGAAGATGAGCCCAGAACTCCTGAAGGTTGGCGGGGAGCCGGAGAGCTTTTTTGACCAGGCTCATCCAGGCTTCTTGCTCTTCGCGGGCATGGTCCCGGTGAAGATTTTCCTTCTCCACCAAGGCAAGCCAGTCCCAATACCGGCCCTTTCGCCAAAGCAGTCTTTCTTCGGCCTCTTCCATCCTCTCCAGCAGGCGGTCTTCCAGGTCGTCAATATCCCGGTCCTCGCCCTGCTCCCTCAACGCGGTTTCATAATCAAGGGAAAGTCGGGTCAATTCCCGGCGAAGGTCCGGCGGCAGTTTTTCTTCCCGGATCAAGCGCCGGGATTTTTCCAGGATATAATTCAGAACTTCCGGCCCTTCCGCCCCCCCTTCTCTCTGGAGGACTCTTTTCTTGCGCACATCCAGGGTAACTTCCTGGCGGTTTTCTGCCCCCTTTTGATCGATGGTGACGTGCACCACCCCCTCTCGGTCATAGGCGAATTCCACGGTGACGGGAGAATGGGCCGCCGCCGGTTTCAGGGTAAAATAGAATTTTCCGATCCGGGTATTTTCCCGGCAGGAGGCGCTTTCCCCCTGGTAGACCTCCACCTCCACCCCTTCCTGAAAATCCCTCACGGTGTAATAGACTTCCGCCTTGCGAACCGGGACTTTCGTGTTTCGGGGGATGATGACGGAAAAGTAGTCCGCGTCCCCGGTTTCCTCATCGATGAAATCGATGGTTTTCAACCCCAGAGAATGGGCGGTGACGTCCAGGAGAATGTGCCCCAGGGGCTCGCCGGCAATGAGGCCGCTCTGCACGGCCGCTCCCAAAGCGACGCAGAGGTCGGGGTCGATGGAATGATGGATGGGCCGGTCGAAAACCTCGGCCAGGCGCCGTTGCACCAGGGGAGTGCGGGTGGCTCCTCCCACCAGAATGATCTTCCCCATATCCCGGGCGGAAAGATTGGCCTCCTTCAGGGCCTCCCCCACCTTCAGGATCGTTTTCTCCACCAGGTCCGCGATCATCTCTTCGTATTCTCGCCGGCTTACATCCAGGTCCAGATTTACCGGCTGGCCGTTCAGAGTGGTCACGGCAACCTCCTGGACTCGGGCGTAAGGGGCATCGGAAAGGGTTATCTTCGCCTTTTCCGCAATATCCCTTAACCGGACCTGGAAAGCCTTGGGGCTCCCCGAAAAATCAAAGCCGGTTTTTTCCTTTAGATGGCGAAGGAAGGAATTAGCCACCCTTTCATCGAAATCATCCCCTCCCAGGACGGTGTCGCCGCAGGAAGCGAGAACTTCTTTGATTTCTCCTTTTATTTCCAGGATGGAGACATCAAAAGTTCCCCCTACAAGGTCATAAACCATGATGTCGGGCGAATTCCCTTCCCCCCGGAGGGAGGCATAGTCATATACCAGGGAGGCCGCAGTCGGTTCATTGATGATTCGAAC
>JAPLIW010000360.1 GCA_026388915.1 Deltaproteobacteria bacterium | reverse complement strand
AACAGTCCGGAGGGGCAGGGGAGCGCTGCCGCACGCCCATTCAGCAGACGCGTTGCTCCTGTTGCCCGGCGATTCCTTTGGGCGGTTCCATGCCGTTTAAATTTTCGGGGCTGGCATGTAAATTTCGCGAATGTATGCTATAATTGAAAGGGTAGCAAAAACCGGAAAGGAACGATTGAGACTGGAATAGAGGATTCAAAAAAAGAATTCAAAAGATCAACGCGGCGGTTTTAGCCCCTCTGCCTTAAGGGTTTTTCCTACTGCTCCTCCCTGCCTGGCCGTCCCACTTTGAGTTCTCAAACCCTGATTTTGTTATTCCATAAAAAGCATTTTGGGAAAAAGATGAAAAGAAGCGCGCAGAACGCAAAATTAAGGAACATCGCCATCATCGCCCACGTGGACCACGGCAAGACCACCCTGGTGGACCAGATGTTCAAGCAGAGCGGCGTATTCCGCCCCGGCCAGGAGGTGGCGGAAAGAGTCATGGACTCCCTGGATCTGGAGCGGGAGCGGGGCATCACCATCGCGGCCAAAAACTGCTCGGTCTACTGGCAGGATGTCAAGATCAACATCCTGGACACTCCGGGGCACGCCGACTTCGGCGGGGAGGTGGAGCGGGCCCTCATGATGGTGGACGGCGTTCTCCTCCTGGTGGATGCCTCGGAAGGCCCCCTGCCCCAGACGCGGTTTGTCCTCAAGAAGGCTCTGGAAGCCGGCTTGAAGATCATCGTAGTGGTCAACAAGATTGACCGCAAGGACGCCCGCCCGGAGGAAGTGCTGGACGAGATCTACGGCCTCTTCTTCGACCTGGACGCCACGGAGGAGCAGATCGGTTTTCCCGTCCTCTACGCCGTGGGGCGGGAGGGGATCGCGCAGAAGTCCGCGAAAGAGCAAGGACGGGATCTCACCCCCCTGTTCCGGGCCATCCTCGACGAGATCCCTCCGCCCGCCTATGACCCGGAGGAGCCGTTCCAGATGCTGGTGGCCGACCTGGACTACTCCGACTACCTGGGACGCCTGGCCGTGGGCAAGGTCTTTCACGGCACGGCGGGGTGCAACGAGGACCTGGTGTGCCTCAACCGGGAGGAGAAGGCCATCCCCCTCCGGATCTCCAAACTCCAGGTGTATGACGGGATCAACCTGAAAGAGGTGGAATCAGCCCAGCCGGGGGACATTATCATCCTGGCGGGGATCGAAGACGTGGAAATCGGCGACACCATCTGCACCCGCGAAGCGCCCAAAGCCCTGCCGCGGATCTCCGTCGACGAGCCGACCATCTCCATGCTCTTTACCAGCAACACCTCTCCTCTTTCGGGAAAAGAAGGGAAGTACGTGCAGTCGGGCAAAATCCGCGACCGACTCTATAAGGAATCGCTGCGCAACGTGGCCATCCGGGTGGAGGACGGCGAGGAGGCGGACAGCTTCATCGTCAAGGGGCGGGGGGAGTTTCAGATGGCCATCTTGATCGAGACCATGCGGCGGGAAGGCTTTGAACTCATGGTGGGCCGCCCCCAGGTCATCTATAAGCGGAAATCCGGGATGATCCTGGAGCCCATCGAACACCTCTTCATCGACTGCGACGAGAACTTCATCGGCGTGGTCTCCGAGAAGCTCTCCCGGCGGAAGGGCCGCATGGTGAACCTGGCGAACCACGGCACCGGCCGCGTCCGTATGGAGTTCACCATCCCCTCGCGCTCCCTGATCGGCTACCGCAACGAGTTCCTGACCGACACCCGGGGAACCGGGATCATGAACTCCTACCTGAGAGGCTACGAAGAGTTCCGGGGGGACTTTCCGGTGCGCATGACCGGATCCCTGGTTTCCGACCGGAAGGGAGAGGCGGTGTCCTACGCCCTCTTCAACCTGGAACCCCGGGGGGTTCTCTTTCTGACGCCGGGAGAGCCGGTCTACGAGGGGATGATCGTGGGAGAACACAACCGGGAAAACGACCTCAATGTCAACCCCTGTAAGATGAAGAAATTGACCAATATGCGCGCCTCCATCAAAGACGACAGCATTCAGCTGACCCCGGCGATCCCCATGACCCTGGAGAGGGCCATTGAATTCATCAAGGACGACGAAATGGTGGAGGTCACCCCCCGCAGCATCCGCCTGCGCAAGTCCGCCCTCTCCGCCGAAACACGGCACCGGCTGCGGGCGGAGAAGTTGAATGTCAAGGAAGCATGAGGGTCATAATCCCTAACTCGCCATAAAATTACAGTTTATGAAAGGTCTGCCAATCGAAAGTTATTCCCGGCTTGCCTTCCTTCACTTTTCGCCAAGTAGGCGGAAGATGGATTGAATTTCAGGCGCTGCCTGGAGTGGGTGGTGATAGTTAAGAGACTACACTGAGGACAAAAAGAAGGGATGAAAACTTCTTATGGCCTTGATTTTACCCCTGAGGATAATTCCGGAGGCCATCACTTTTTCTCATAGAATCAGTAATCGGCCCCCGGAATTCATGCCGGGCTGATAAAACGGAAGAGTATTTTCCTGCTTATCAGGAAACTACCAGCGGTTGCGCCCGCCGCCACCGCCACGGCCGCCGCCGCCCCCATAACCGCCTCCGGGCCGGCCGCCCCCGCGGGGGCTCTTTTCCTGCGCCTCGTTGACTTTGATGGTCTTGCCGTCCAGGGTCGTGCCGTCCATCTTGGAAATGGCCGTTTTCGCATCCTCATCCTGGGCGAAGGTCACGAACCCAAAACCCCGGGAGCGTCCCGTATCCCGGTCGGTGATAACCTTGGCTTCGGTGATTTCTCCGTGAGCCACGAAGGCCTGGCGCAGGCCGTCGTCTGTCGTGTCCCAGCTCAGCCCCCCTACAAACAGTTTCTTAGCCATACTCTCTGCTGCTCCTTTTCTGCCCCGCTTCAAGCGGCGCACGTTGATGGGTAGCGCCCGCCATACGGCGTTCGCCACGTTTACTTGCCTTTGTTGAATGTCCGATTCGTCTGGGAGGATGGGCCACCAATTTCCCTCATTCCCTCCGGCGCCGCGAGAAGCTTCGCCACGGGGGGTTGAGTCCTCACCCACGAGTCCCTTTCAACCGATTTCGTCAACCTTGCCCATCTATGATAAAAGCACATCCTCCCTCACCGGAGGGGCTGGCTTGATCGTGTTTGCGATAGAGATGAATAGGAAGTCTTTTTCCCCGGAAAGGCATAACCAGTCAAGGGTTGGGCGGCTGGTTCTCTTCTTGCTCAACCTTTTCGGTGTCCGACGGGGCGCCATCTCCTTTATGAAGCTTGCGCTCTCTTCTTTCGTCCTGCTTTTTCTGGCGGGATAATTCTTTTCGCCGTTTTTCGCTTTTATAAGCTCCACGTCGTTTTGGCAAAATTCCCTCCTTGGCCTAAAAACTATCATTATCATGAAAAAAAAAAGAAATCCAATGAAATTTTTCGCTTTTTGACTCAAGCCTAATCCTTTCATCCCCTTCTTCCCCGAGGGTGCGGCCCGCGCGGCAGGCGGGCAAATTCGGCATCGCGCGCCGGTGCCGGCTTTTTATAATCGAAGCCCGGCACCCTGCGGCACTCCACCTTTTTCCCCAGGACCCGCTCGATGCTGCGTACCATGGCCCCGTCTTCCCGGGTCATGAAGGTGAAGGCATCGCCGCTTTTCTCCGCCCGGCCGGTTCGGCCGATGCGGTGGGTGTATGCATCGGCGGAATCGGGCATGTCGTAGTTGATGACATGGGATATGCGGGAGACGTCGATGCCGCGGGAGGCAATGTCGGTAGCCACGAGGACCTGAACCGTGCCGTTGCGGAATCCGTCGAGCGCCGCCTGGCGCTGGTTCTGCGACAGGTTCCCCTGCAGGGAGGAGGCCCGAAAGCCGGCCCTTTCCAGCTGCTGTCCCACACGCCTGGCGCGGTGCTTGGTGCGGGTGAAGACCAGGACCGACTCCGTGTCGGTATGGCGCAGAAGCTCGAAAAGAAGCGCGGTTTTGAGGTGCGGATCGACGGGGTAGAGCGCGTGCGCGACCGTGCAAGCCGGGGAGGAGGGATTGACCTCCACCGTGACCGGGGCCTGGAGCACATCGCGGGCCAGCAGGCGGATATCATCGGGCATGGTTGCGGCGAACAGCAGGGTCTGACGCCTGGCCGGAACGTGGCGGAGGATCTTCCGGATATCCGGCAGGAAGCCCATGTCGAACATCCGGTCCGCCTCGTCGAGCACGAGCACCTCCAGATCCGCCAGGCGAATCGTGCCCTGTTGGAGGTGATCGAGCAGGCGGCCGGGACAGGCGACGACGATCTCAACACCGGCGCGCAGTTTCCGGACCTGCGGGTCCATGCCCACCCCGCCGTAGATGGCGGCGCTGCGCAGATGCGTCTGTCGCCCCAGGTCGGCAAAGGCGGTGTTGATCTGATCGGCCAGCTCGCGGGTGGGGGCGATGACCAGGGCGCGGATCCGGCCCCGGGGCCTTTTGATCAGGCGCTCCAGGATCGGCAGCACGAAGGCGGCGGTTTTGCCGGTTCCGGTCTGGGCAACGCCCATGACGTCTTGTCCCTGGAGAACCGGCGGGATGGCCCGAATCTGGATGGGGGTTGGCGTGGAATAGCCGAGCGCCTCGACGCCGGCCGCGATCTGCGGATGGAGATGGAACGGAGTAAAACTCATATGCCTCTCTTTCTGGATTCGATGCCCCGCATTCCGCAAGGGTCATCTTTTCAATGGGTAATCACAGGCTGAGCGTGGCCTGCGGCCAGGAGCCTGCGTTTGTTAATCACCCTGACAGGGAGGGTGAAGGTTCGTCTGATACCCCGAAACGGGGGGTTCGCCGCTTCCCCTGGATGCTGCCGGGTAACCGGCAACCCCTGCCTTGCGGGAAACTGCGCCCGACTTCATGGGGGAAAAGGCCCTCCGCTTTATTGGCCGAAAGCCTGCAATCCCGTCTAAAGGTTAAGATCTATGAATCGGGGGATGTACAAAAAACAGATAGCGGGGTCGGAGCGGAACCGAAGACCTGAGGGTTGGAAAGACATTTTGACAAATGTCCGGGTAGGCCTCTATCTTGGATTTTTCGTATCACCTTATTTTATATAATATAAGCTGATTCCCCCTATTCTGTCAATGCATTTCTATCCCTTGCCCCCCTTCACTTTTCGCCAGGTAGGCGTCAGACCGATTGCATTTCAGGCGGTGCCCGGCCAGGAGGCAAGGGCATTGCGCGGAAAAACCATGATGCGCATTCCATTTCTTGGGCCGGGCGGGCACAGCGCCAGAACCACATCCTAGGGTTGAATCCGCGTTGGGGCGATCCGGTGGATCGCCCACGGG
>JAPLIW010000534.1 GCA_026388915.1 Deltaproteobacteria bacterium | reverse complement strand
GGCTTCCACGATGGCCCGGAGGTTACGAAGGGGGGTCTGGAGGGGGACGGCGCATTCCGGAGCGATGATGTCCACGCCGGCTTCCACACTGTAACGCACCTGTTTTCGCACGTCCTCCGGGGTTCCGCGGTAGAGAACCGTAGGATTATTGATATTGCCCACCAGAGCCATCTCGCGATTCACGACTTTCACAGCTTCCCGCGAATCCACCTGCCACTCGAAATGATAGCCGTCAAAACCGGCCTCCACGAAGAGCCGCAGCCGGTCGGCGCAATTCCCGCAGATATGCAGGATGAGAGGCCCGCCTATGCGCTGGACCAACTCCTTATGGACGGGGAGGAGGAAATTCTGGTAGGTCTTCGGGCTCACCAGGTCTCCGGTGGCATGGTCGGCCAGGACGACTACATCGGCCCCGGCCTGGAACTGGGCTTTGGCAAAGAGGACGGTGACCTCCTTCAAGGCGTCCAGGAAACGCCTTACTTTGTCGGGCTCTATGGCCGACCAGAGGAGGAAATTCTCCGTCCCGGCCATGTGGTAAGATATGGTCCAGGGGCCCATGACCTTGCCGATGATGGCCACTTCGTCCCCGTATTGGCGGCGCAGCAGACTGAGGGCTTCCAGGACGACCTTCAGGGAAGGCTTTTCCAGGATGTTCTCGGGAATCTTCAAATCTTCAACTTTTTGGAAGGGGTGGCTCTTGGCGTCGGGCATCATGGAGGGACTTCCCCAGTCCATCTCGCAACCCAGGGCGGCGGCCTCCTGCTGGACGCTGAACTCGGGCATGATGGCGTCAAAGCCGAGAATTTCGTGGCCGGCTGCCGCCAGCTCAGCCATCTGTCGGGGGTCCAGGTGGGCTTGGGGGAAGAAAATCCCGGTCTTCTCCATCAATTCGAGGGTAACGATGGAGGTCGGGTTGCCAACCGGCGGCCGATCCCCTTTCCGCCCGCCGAACAAAGCGGAGAGGAAGCGCCTTTTGGGAGATGTTTTTTGACCTCTTTTTTCAGCCATAAAAACCACTCCTCAACCATTCAAAAACCCATCACTTAACACCCACCATACCTACTTCGGACTTGACCTTAACCTCAGCCTTAACCTTTTCCCAGTAGTTTCGTGGCCACTTCCACCGCCGCCACCGCGTCCTCCCCGTACCCGTCCGCCCCGATCTCCCGGGCAAAGGCCTCGGTCACCGGGGCTCCCCCGATGATGACATACGGCTTGTCGGGAAGAGGGCTTTTTCTCACCGCCTCGATCACTTTCCGCATTTCCAGCATGGTGGTCGTTAGGAGAGCGGAAAGACCGAGGATCTGAGGTCTGTGCTCCTCAACGGCGGCCAGGAATTTTTCCACGGGGATATCGATCCCCAGGTCGATGACCTCCAGGCCGGAGCCCGACATCATGATGGCTACCAGGTTCTTCCCGATGTCGTGAATGTCCCCTTTCACCGTCCCGAGGATGATCTTGCCTTTGGCCTGCAGGCCTTCCTGCGAGAAGAGGGGGCGAAGGATTTCGACCCCCTGCTTCATATTGCGGGCGGCCAGCAGAACATCGGGAACCCAGAGATCCCGGGCCTTAAATTCCTTCCCGATGATCGACATCCCGCCGATCAACCCTTGATTGAGGACGTCTGCGGCCGAGTAGCCCTCCGCCAGGGCCTTTTTGACCAGCCCTTCAAGCGGGGCATAATCCACCTCTCGCAGGGCGTGGTAAAAATCCTCGGGTTTCAGCATGATGTCTCCCCCGTTCATCTAAAGCACAGCACGGCCTAGCGGCAGCTAAGAGAACAAGCTTTCCCTGTGGTCACGCCCCTTCCAGAAATCCCCTCTTCGCCCCCCTTTAAAAAAGGGGGGTTGGGGGGATTTCAGAGGAAAGCCTGTATTACTTTGCTTTAAAATTCGGCTTTCTCTTCTCCGCAAACGCCTTCGGGCCTTCCACGGCGTCTTCGGTCCGCAGGAGGTAGGACTGGAGGACCGATTCCAGACGGAGTCCTTCTTCCAGGGGCAGGGACATTCCCCGGACGATGGCCTCTTTGGCGGCGCGCACCGCGATGGGCCCGTTTTGCTGGATCTGCTCAGCCATCTTCACGGCTGTGGGCATGACCTCTGCCGCGGGAACCACGCGATTCACCAGGCCCAAACGCAGGGCTTCCTGGGCGTCGATCCGCTGGGCCATCAGGATGATTTCCA
>JAPLIW010000097.1 GCA_026388915.1 Deltaproteobacteria bacterium | reverse complement strand
GGGAAAATGGACCGGAACGTCACTCCTTGCTCGTCCAAGCGGTGGAGGCAGAAGGGGTTCTTTTATGAAGAGTGAGGAAAGTCTTCATCTCATCAAATACCGCCTGGCGCAAGCCCCGGTTGCCCTCGATGATGCAAAATTCCTCATGGACGGGAAACGCAGTCCGCAGAGCATCGTAAATCGGTCTTTTTATGCCATGTTCTATGCTGCGCTTGCCCTATTGCAGAAAATCGGCAAAGTTCCCTCCAAGCATGCCGGCGTGATCAGCCTTTTCGACACGGAGTTTGCTTTGAAGGGATTCTTCCCCAAAGAATTATCCAAGGACTTCCATAAGGCTTTCGAGCTCCGGCAGGTTTCCGATTACAAAGTCCTCGAAGTATTGTCACCAGAGAAAGCAGAAGATACATGGAATAAAGCGGTGAGCTTTGTCCAAGCGGTAAAAAAGTATCTTCTTCAGTCGTCAGCCACCGGTCAGGAAAAATAGAGCGCCAGAATCTCTTTTCTTGCTATCACCCATTGATCTTTCCCCAAATTTTCGCTTGGGTTTCTTTTTACAAAGAGAATATCTCGATACCAATGGTCTAAAGGGGCATTAAATGAACATGAGGGAGTTTTTGTTCCTGGCGTTGCTCCTTGGGTTACTCTTGGAACAAGGGTGTGTTTCCGGGTATAGAGTTCCACAGGATCTTCCGAAACCTGCAAAACCCGCAGCGGCCAAGGTTCTGTTCTTCGTCGCCGACGGGATGCGGCCCGACCTGATGGAAAGCTGCGCCCGGCAGGGCTTCCTGCCCACCTATTTGGATCTGATGGATCAAGGGGTGCGGGGGGTCAATGGACTGATTCAGGCCTTTCCCCCCAACTCCGGGGTGGGTTGGTACACACTCGCCACCGGCGCCCACCCCGCCCAGCACGGGGCCACGAACAATACTTTCCACCGGATCGGGGAAGACGATTTCAACAGCTCCACTTCCTACTCCATGCCCGGAGTTCTCCAGGCGGACCCTTTGGCCGCGGCCGCGGAAAGAGCCGGCAAAAAGGTCGCTCAGATTCACTGGTTGGGCGGGGTGAACGCAAAGATTGCCGGACCGACCGTCGAATTCGGCAACTCCTTTTCCAACCGGGGCGTGCTTGCCGCGCCTTTGAATCCATATGAAGAAACGGATGCCACCGCCTTCGGGGTTTCTTATCAGGCAGCCTCCCTGGCCCCCGCAAATGGATGGAGCAACATACCAGCCGGCGACCCCGCGGCTCCCCCTCGCCAGACTACTTTCACCATTTCAACCAAAAAACCGGCGGAGAACCCCGACCGGATCTACGACGTGTATATTTACGACAGCAGGGTTGACGGCATCCCGGCCTACGATCGGGTCATTCTGGTGGCCAACGCCTACGCCAAAAATGGTTCTCGCAAGTCAGCCGATCTGACACCAGGGGATTTCAAGGAGGTCAAGCTGCGCGGCGTCGACGGCTTAACCGGGACCCGTGCCGGTCAGACCGCAAGCTTCTATGTCAAGCTCATTTCCCTGGCCCCCGATCTAACCAGCTTCCGGCTCTATTTCACCCCCGTGGCCCGCGTGTTGGCCACTTGCGCCACGGATGCGTGCCATGCCCTTCCTCCTGGAGGGACTGGGGAAGATCGGCTGGAGAAATACATCGCCGAACATCTGCCCGGCTACATCCTGTCCGACCTGGCGCCGCTGCATGCCGGGATCATCGCTCGGGACTCTCCAGCCCGATACGGATCTTGCCCTGGTGGGCTATCCGGTCCCCGATGAGTTCCAGCACCAATTCCTGGGGCTCATCACTCCCACGGATATGGATGGGACGCCCAATCCTTGTTATGACCGGGTACGGTGCCAAGGGCCCTTGGACCATCGTCTCGCCCTGCGTGAAGGGTACATCCGCAGCGCCTATGCCGGCAGCGACGCCAAGCTGGCTTTGGCGCAGAAATGGATGGGGCCCAATCCCACCGTCTTCGCCGCCTCGGACCACGGGTTTGCCCCGCACTGGTATGCGGTCAACGCCGGCAAGATCCTGGAGGAGGCCGGGCTGCAGCCCACTGCCCAGACCGCCAACTGCCGGGCAGGAGGAGCACCGACCCGAGCCAAGGCCTGCTATTCAGGCGCCACGGTGCAGGTCTACATCAGC
>JAPLIW010000660.1 GCA_026388915.1 Deltaproteobacteria bacterium | reverse complement strand
GACCCGCTCGTGGGCCAGGTCAAACCCGTAATCCCTGCACCGTTCCACCATGCCGGGGAAATTCTTCATCACGAACTCCGGACCCATGACCGAAGAGTCGATGTAAACCCCCCCGTTGGGAGTTCCCCTCCCGGCCATGATCTCCATGAAGCTGCACCGCGAGACCACGTCCCGGGTAGCCCTTTCCTTTACCTCGGGGGCATACCGCTCCATGAACCTTTCTCCCTGGGAATTTAACAGATGGGCGCCGGCCCCCCGGAGCCCCTCTTCCAGAAGCGTGCCCGAGGTATTGGACCCCTTGACGAGCAATCCCGTGGGATGAAACTGGACCATCTCCATGTCGGTCATCTCGGCTCCGGCCCGGTACATGAGGGAGATGCCATCGGCGGATTTATCCAGGGAAGGGGCAAAGAGCTTGTACATCGTCGGCCCGCCCCCAGTGCAGACCAGGGTGGTCCGGGCATGGGCGATCGTGAATTCCCCCCGGCCCATGTCCAGGAGCAGGGCGCCCACGATCCGTTTCCTTCCCTTGTCCCAGAGGAGATCCAGGGCCCGGTGTTCCTCCAGGTATTCAATCGATTCCCGGCGGAAGACCTGCTCGGACAGGCGGGATACGATTTCAATGCCGGTCAGGTCCCTTTTGTGAACGGTCCGGTCGAAACTCTGCCCGGCAAAGGGTTTCTGGTGAATGGTCCCGTCCGGGTTGCGGTCGAAAAAACAGCCGTATTTCGTCTCCATCTCCTTGATCCGGCCGGGGGCCTCGGTCACCAGGGTCCAGGCCAGGTCCTGGTTGTTGATGAACTGGCCTCCCTTCAGCGTGTCGATGAAGTGTTTCTGGAAGGAATCGGCCGGGTTGAGGACCACGTTGTATCCCCCCTGGACCATGCGGGAACAGCCACCCTTACCGATGATCGCTTTGGTCACCAGGAGGATCTTGATCTTTTTCCCCGCATCGGCAGCGTGAAGGGCGGCGCAGAGCCCTGCCCCCCCTGCCCCCAGGATGAGGATGTCGGTCTCGATTACGGGAATGTTCAAAGGGCTCATTTTATTTTCTTCTCCCAGGAACCCGCCGGGGGTCCGAAGTTCAGCAGTGTTTCCCGATCGACCGCCTGAAACACCCTCCGGGTCGGGTCCAGCGAAAGGAGATAAGCACTCAGGGCTTCCAGGTCTTCCAGGGGGATCTCATATTTCGGCATGGTCGTCCCGGGTTGATAAAGCCGCGCATTCAGGATGAACCGCTGAATCCACTCGGGCGAGCGGTCTCGCTGCCGGACCACGGCCATATCCGGCCCTTCCCTTCTCCCCTGATGGCCGAGGACCTGGTGGCAATAGGCGCAGTTCTTCAGGGCATAAACCTGGGCCCCGCGAACCTCTGCGGCGGTCGGGTGATCTCCGGGGAGGACGACTTTCTCCCCGTAATGGGCGCCGGCCATTCCCACCAGGGTGAAGTAAACAATCCCCATCATCAGCGCAGCCCCGATGGACAGCGACAGGGGACGCTGGAGCAGACCCTTCTCCGGATTCCGGTCGAGGTAAGGAAGGCCGAAGAGAAAAATCAGGACCAGAACCGCAAGGATCGCCGACAAGACCGGATAGGTCGAGTGGAAAAAGGAGAAGGCTTCCTGGAGGGAAACGAAGAACCATGGCGGAAGGGTTCCTTCCGGATTGACCGTAGGGTTGGCCGCTTCCCGCAAAGGATCGGTAAACCAGTTTGATGTAAAGCTAATCACCGCAAAGAGAAGAAGGGCGACCAGGCCAAAAACCCATAGGCTTCTTGGCGATTGCCCGACCTGCGCTTCTTCCGCACGGCCGGGGGCCATCCGGTCGTGGCCGAAGAGGAGAAGAGCAATCAGGGCGGCCCCGCCGAGGTGCATGCTGAAGAACCGGGTGAGGGCTACCCCTCCCAGTTCTCTGCCGCCCCGGAGAAATTCCACCAGAGAATTTCCAAACCAGGGGATGGTGGAGAAGGCCGACAGGGTCGATGCGGTGCCCCAGAAGGCCTCCTGGGAGAGAGGCAGGAAGAAGCCGGTGAAATTCGCCCAGAGGGCGGCGAAGACCAGCAGGACTTCGAAAATCCACAAGGCCCCGGGGCGGGTTTTATATTCCCCGACGGTGAAAACCCGGAGCAGATGGAGCAGGAAAAGAAGAAGCAGAAAGCTCCCCCCCACGGCGTGGATGCGGCGAACCATCCACCCGAAGGGGATTTGCTCATTCACCCGCTGCAGGGAGGAAAAGGCCTGGGCGAAGGTGGGGACATAATGGACCAGCAGAAAAATCCCCGAAAAAAGGGTGAGGGCAAACCCTCCCCAGAGGGAATAGGTCAGAAAATCAAAAGAAAACTTCTTCGCCTTCATGGAGATCTTTTCTTTCCTCTGCCTAGTCTAAGTTGCGCCGATGATGACTTTATCCCCCTGCACTTCCACCTTCCAGCGTTCCAGGGGGGCGGGAGGGGGGCCGCTCAAAACCTTGCCTTCCCCGTCGAA
>JAPLIW010000406.1 GCA_026388915.1 Deltaproteobacteria bacterium | reverse complement strand
CCCCCCGGGCGGCCATTCGGCCGTCCCTCATCAGCCAGATTTGCTCCGCCTCTGCCCCGGTTTCCGGGTCATAGTCCACGATGAGAAGGGTTCGCTTCTCCTCCCGCAGGCGGCGGGCGATATTCAGGATCTCTTCGCGCCCCTGCGGGTCGAGGTCGGTGGTGGGTTCATCCATGACCAGGATTTGCGGCTCCATGGTTAAAACGGAGCTGATAGCCAGGCGCTGCTTCTGCCCACCCGAGAGGCTGGCCGGTTCCCGGCGCCGGAAACTCTCCAGCCCCAGGAAGGGAAGGTAATTCTGAATCCGCTGTTCGATCTCCCGGCGGGGAAGAAGGAGGTTCTCCGGGCCGAAGGCCATCTCCAGTTCCACGTTGGTGGAAAAGAGCTGGGGCTCAAAATCCTGCAGGACGAACCCCACGTACCGGGACATCTCCGCCACCTTGTGGCCGGCCACCTCCCGGTCCTTTACCAGGACCCGCCCCTGGTACCGGCCCCGGAAAAAATGGGGGACGATCCCGTTCAGCGAGGCGCAAAGGGTGGACTTGCCCGCCCCTCCGTGCCCTAGGATCACGACCAGGGACCCTTCCTGAACCTCCCCCTGAATGTGCTGCAGCGCGGGAGTTTCCTGCCCCCGGTAGGCAAAAGTCAGATCTTCGATGGAAACTGCAGTGGACATGGGAGGTTCGTATGGCTCGAATGAAATCGCGCTCAAAATGGCAACAAATTGTAGGGGCAACCCGGTGTGGTTGCCCATCTTGCGGGCGGCCACATCGGGCCGCCCCTACAATATTCTTTTTGGCTGCCCACGGTTTAGAAAGACTAAAGCAGGAAGCTTCCGATCAGAATGAATGCCGTGCAGACCCAGCCCACGGTGCTCGCCGGGAACCCCGGGATCAGTCCTCCCAGAAGGCCCACGACGGAAGCGATCGCCACCAGCCAGGCCCCGAGAAAGCCAGCCAACGGCTTGCCCACGTCCTCTTCCTCCATCACGTCCGCCCAGAAAAGGCCGAATTGGTCCCGGGTGACCTTGGATACCGAGACCAGCAGGATCAACCCGATCCAGCCGGCCAGCGTGTTGTTGAGGGTGATGATCTTGGAAAGGACGGCGTAGGGGACGATCCCCAGGAAGTCCACAAAAGCGCTGATGACCACCGCGCAGGCCGCGCCGGAGAGGAAGGTGACCAGGAAATAATTCAGCCGGTGGGACCAGCTTCCGGCCTGCCAGTCCCGGGTGAAACGGGCCCAGGGAAAGAGTTGGGTCCAAAGGGCATAAGGAAGATAGCCAAGGAGAAAATTGCCCACGAACCCGGCGATCGAACCCGGCCCCAGGGTTCCCCCGAAGAGGTCGCCGATGAAGTTGCCGAAAGCGGTCCCCCAGGCTCCCGCCGGGCCAAAGAGGAGCCCGAAGGCAATCGGAAAAATATTCCCCACCCGCAGCTCGGTGATCCCGGGAATCAAGGGGATGGCGGTTTTGAAGGCAATGAGGGCCGCCCCGTAAATCGCCGCGCACACCGCCACCAGGATGATCATCCGGCTGTTCTTCCACATGGTAAAGGCGGCTTTCATCAAGGATCCTTTATTGAAGGTCTTGCAAAAAGTCTCTTGAAGCGTCACCCCGGCGAAAGCCGGGGTCCAGACATTGTCCCCGCGGAAGCGGGGAACCATTAAAGAAAATCTGGATTCCCGTTTTCACGGGAAACCCTGGATTCCGGCTTTCGCCGGAATGACGAATTTTACGGAGTGACGGCTTTTTAGGAGGTCATCAATTATTGCAAATATTTACAGAATCAGCGCAGGAAAGTCAATTCCTAATCAGGCTTTGCCCCCTTCCCTTTTGAGATTCTCTTCCCTGTACTATAACGTGCAGACCCTCTAAATTTTGTAACCCCCTCCACCCCCCCCCTTTAGAAAAGGGGGGCGAAGGGGGGATTTCTGGGATCACCCGTAACCCTGAGCAAAACCCTTCCAGAAAAGGGAAAAAATTTGCTTGACAGGATTTTTCTCTCTGCTATCATGCAACTCATCAAATTGTCTGCAAGCATGAATCATCCTAAACTTTGCATTCATTTTCTGTGGTATTCGATGTATCAATGGAGTTATCAAAAAAATGATCCGGTAAGCCCCCAAAGGATTTTTCTTTCCCCTTGGGGAGTTTCGTCCCCGGGCTTCCATCGTCCGAAAAATCCGGCTCCCATCTAATCCCAAGGAAGAGAGGATCACCCATGACAAAGCGAAAAGATTTCCGAATACTCCGGTACGGGCTCTTGATTCTGGCTTTCTCCCTGATTTCCTGCGGGGGAGGGGGAGGGGGCGGAGGCAACGACGGAGGCGGAACCACCGACCGCGAGTGGACCTATATGGTGTATATGGGGGCGGATAACAATCTTTCCTCGTCGGGGGAGGGCGATATCGCCGAAATGGCGACAGTGGGCTCAACCTCCGGCGTTGCTGTTGTGGTCCAGGCGGAATTCAGTCAGCAGTACAGCGGCACCGGAGTTCCCGCCGACACCCGGAGGATGCTCATCCAGAAAGGGGCGGACAATATTGCCGCCAGCACGAGCATCGGGAATGTGAACATGGCCGACCCGGCCACCCTGACCGCCTTTATCAAGTGGGCGCAGCAGGCCTATCCGGCCAAGCACTACGCCCTGGTCATCTGGGACCATGGGGCAGGATGGAAAGAACAGTCGCTGGGGCCAAAAAGGAGCATCTTCCGCGGCGCGGTCCAGGATACGACCAGCGATTCTTTCATGAGCCTTCCCGACCTGGCCAAGGGGGTGAGGGATTCCGGGGTGCATTTTGACGTGGTCAATTTCGACGCCTGCCTCATGGCCATGTATGAGGTGGCTTACGAATTCAAGGGGCTCACGGATTATATGGTCTTTTCCGAAGAAACCGAACCGGGCGAGGGGGACCCTTACGACACCATCCTCACCTCCCTGACCGGGAACCCGGCCATGTCCGGAAGGAACCTGGCCGGGTTGATCGTCGATAAATACGACGAGTTTTACACCGCCAACAACCGGGGAGCCACGACCAAATCGGCCGTCGACATGTCCCAAATGGATGCCCTCGACGCCAAAATCCTGGCCCTTTCCGCCGCTCTCCAGACGGACGCCGCCGCCAATGCCCTCTTCCAGGCGGCCCAGTCCGCGACCCAGCACTACACCTATCCCTCCAACCACGACCTCTACGATCTTTGCAGTTATGTGGCCGCCCGGTTGCAGAGCGGGGCGGCCAAAGACCGCTGCAACGAGATCCTGACCATCATTAACGGCATGGTGATCAACAACAAGATCAACGACACCTCCCCGACGCAGGTGGCCGGTTCCCACGGGCTGGCGATCTACCTGCCCACCGCCAGTGAGACCAATTCGACGGACCTGGGCTTGTACGCCAAGCTGGCCTGCAACAAAGTCCGGGCCTCGGCGAGCGGCACCTGGGGTTCTTACGTCGACTATCTGCTGGGCGCCGGCGGGGGCAACGTGGAATACGTAAAGGGAGGCTTTGGCCTCTATCTTTACTGGGAAAAAGCGGACGGCAGCGCCTGTGACGCGGACCTCGACCTCTATATCTGGGAACCCGCTGCCGACTTTGCCGCGACCGGAAACGGAGACTGGTACTCCCCCTGGATGGGCCAGACTTCGCCCAACGGTTTCTTCTCCCAGGACTCGGCCGATTCCGGCGTCTCGGAAGAATTCTACATGGCCAACAACCAGGTGTACGCGGGAGATTACAAATTCGTAGTGAATTACTGGGATAACGGTCCCGGCTGTTCCCAGGCGAGAGCCCATCTCTGGCTGTACGATCCGAAGGCCCAGAAATGGTTTGAACTGACTTCAGCCAATGTGGGATTTTCCATGACCTATCCCTCGCCCCATGTCCTGGACCTCTCCAATGTTTATACTTCGGGGTGCGATGACAGTAATCTCCTCTGTTATAACAACTACTCGGATTGGTGGGTTCCGGATGCACTTTATCCGGCCAAGAATTCGGGGGCGGGACCCGCCATGATGAGCCAGGCACCCCCCACGGGAAGCAAGAAAACCCAGATGATTTTCCGTTTCCGTAAAGGGATGCGCTTATTCTCGGACACACCTTAAAAGGGAAGAGGATATGAAGAAAATGACCCGGAGGATCACCTGGCTCCTGATCCTATGCTTTTCCACGGCCTTGCCGATGACTGCGGCCCTGCCTGCCCGGGCCATGGGACCGAAGGGGGGGGAGCAGCCCCCCCCGGCTTCGGAGCGAGCCATGGAGGGAAAAATCACCATTCAGAAGATTCTTAATA
>JAPLIW010000738.1 GCA_026388915.1 Deltaproteobacteria bacterium | reverse complement strand
GAAGGGAATGAGCTTTTGGGTGCGGACGTTCACTCCTCCTCCGCAGGTTTTGCCCCGGGGGAATCTGGCCTTGTCCAGAAGAACCACATCCAGGCCTGCTTTGGCCAGATGATAGGCCAGCATCGACCCCGCCGGCCCCGCTCCCACCACGACCACATCCGTCTTTTTCGGAAAAGATTTGTTATTCATATTTTTTTGGACACAGATGAACACAGATAAACACAGATTTTATATTCACAAAAGACTTAAAGACAAAAGAGTTAATGGGACACGGATGAACACGGATCAAAGAGAAATTTAAATTTTAGGCATTTTAGGCATTTCGACTTTTAGGCACTTTTCTGTGTTCATCCGTGTCCCATCAAATGGTTTTTAGATTCTTCAGCGTTGATCTGCGTTCATCTGCGTCCCAATAAAATTTTCCAGGTCCTGCAGCGCTCTCTCGCTCACGGCTCTCTTTTTGTCCCGGCCTCTGAATCGGCCCTCCAGGGGCGGGAAAAGGCCGAAGTTGACGTTCATGGGCTGGAATTCCTTTACCCGAGCATCGGTTATGTAATGGACCAGAGATCCGATCGCCGTCGTGGGTGGAGGAATGATTAGCGACTCCCCCTTGGCCATCCTTGCCGCGTTGATCCCGGCCAGCAGGCCCATGGCGGTTGACTCCACATACCCCTCCACGCCGGTGATCTGCCCGGCGAAGAAAATCCGCGGGTCTTTTTTAAACTGTAAAGTCTTCTCCAGGAGGGTGGGGGAATGGATGAACGTGTTCCGGTGCAGGCTGCCGAACCGGAGAAACTGGGCCTTTTCCAGCCCGGGAATCATCCGGAAGATCCGTTCCTGCTCTTTCCATTTCAGTTTCGTCTGAAACCCGACCAGGTTGTAAGCAGATCCCCGGCTGTCTTCATGCCGCAGCTGAACAACCGCATAGGGGACTTTGCCGGTCCGCGGGTCCCTGAGCCCCACGGGCTTCATCGGGCCGTAGGCCAGGGTTTCCCGGCCTCTTTCAGCCATTTCCTCGACCGGAAGGCAGCCTTCAAAATGAAGGGGCTTTTCGAATTCGCGATAAGGAACTTTTTCCCCTCTGCCGAGCTCTTCCACAAAACGAAAGTATTCCTCGGCGTTCATGGGGCAGTTCAGGTAATCGCTCCCTTCCCCGTACCGGGAGGCCCGGAAGATCGCCTTCATGTCCAGGCTGTCCCCGTCGATGATGGGGGCAATGGCGTCGTAAAAGTACAGGTGTTCCTCGCCGGTCATCTTCCGGATGGTTTCCGCCAGCCCGGTGGAGGTAAGGGGGCCGGAAGCGATCACTACGATTCCCTCTTCGGTGATTTTCGTCAGCTCCTCCCGGGTAATTTTCAGGTTCTCTCTTTTCCCTACCCGGGAGGTAATGGAAGAAGCGAAGGCCTGCCGGTCCACGGCCAGGGCGTCCCCCGCAGGCACCTGGGTCTCTTCGGCAACGGCCATGAGCAGGGACCCCAACCGCCTTAATTCTTCCTTCAGAAGGCCCACGGCGTTTCCCAGAGAATTGGAGCGCAGGGAGTTGCTGCAAACAAGTTCGGCAAGGTTGGGGGAGACGTGGGCGGGAGAAAAGCGGTGCGGTTTCATCTCGTGGAGGCTAACAGAAACCCCTCTTGTGGCCGCCTGCCACGCTGCCTCGCACCCCGCCAACCCTCCGCCGATGATAAGGATCTTCTTTTCCATTCCGATTTAAGGAGGTTTCCCATTATTTCAGCGATCATCGGGATTTTTTCATGAATCAAGCTGGGTGTCAAGCGAATGCCCTTGAAATTCATTTCGCTCTATCTTTACAAGTGGAGGCGAAAGGTTTAGAATTATTTTTATCAGGCTAATCGTGGTGATGCAGAAAAATTGGAAGAGTGCTTGAGCAAATTACCTCGATTCGCACGCTGACAGTCATTTCATAGCCGTTATTAATTCTCGATGCCAGCAGTCAAGAAAATCGGAATCATTGAATAGAGGCCATTGGATTCATCCCCTCTTCGTTCCCTGAACGGCAACCGCCAGAAAGGAGGTTCGGTCTATGGAATTCTTCGTCGAGCGGGAGGATGTGTGGATTGCCAGCCTGGAAGACAAGCCGGGGGCTCTGGCCGCAAAGCTGGCAGCTCTGGCCGACGCCGGGGCGGATTTGGACTCCGTCATCGCTAGGCGGTCGCCGGACAGGCCCGGCACGGGGGTCCTGTTCGTGACTCCCTTGCGGGGGGACGCCGAGCTGAAGGCCGCTTCGGGAATTGGGTTCTCCGCGGCCAATCGCCTCCATTCCCTGCGGGTAGAGGGTGAAAATGCAAAAGGACTCGCGGGAAAGGTCTCCGAGAAGCTGGGCGCGGCGGGGATTAACATGCGGGGCTTTTCCGGCGCGGTGATCGGAAAGCGGTTTGTCCTGCATATCGCCTTCGACACTGCCGAGCTTCAGAAAAAGGCGATCCGGATCATCAAGGGAATGACTTGATGCTTCTGATTCCCTCGCATCCCAAAACTGGGGAATCCTGCAAGTCGCACGGGGAAACGAAGAGGGACGAAGAGGGGATTCGTTAAAGACTATTTATTAAGTATGGAAGAAGGACCCTAATGACCGCCAACGGAATTTCGGCATCCACTTCAATCGAAGGGGTTGGGATTCGCAGAAACCTGCTCGAAGACCTGGCCCTCAAGAGCCTCTACCTGATCGGCGAAATGACTTTGCAGGAGTTGGCCCGCCACATGGGGCTCAACCTGCCCATGATGGAGGAGTTGTTCCAGCGCCTGCGCAAGGACCATCTCATTCACGTCACCGGCATGGCCGGAAACGTGCACCGCGTCACCACCACGTCGGGGGGAAAGTCGCGGGCCCTGGAACTGCTGGCCCAGAACCAGTACGCCGGCCCCGCGCCCGTGTCTCTCGAAGATTATGTCCAACGCATTCGAGGCCAGAGCGTGCGCAGCATGGGAGTCGGCCCCGCGGGCGTGGAGCGGGCCTTCGAAGAGCTGGTACTCGACCGTCAGACGCTGACTCAACTGGGGACCGCCCTGGTCTCCGGCCGGGCCATCTTCCTTTACGGGCCCACGGGAACGGGCAAGACCACTATCGCCGAGACGCTCACCAAACTCTTCTATGACGACCTGATCTGGGTCCCCTACGCGGTGGAGGTGGATGCCCAGATCATCACGGTGTATGATTCGGTCGTGCACCAGAGGGTGGACCAGCCGCCCGTCCCCGACCAGGACGGCCGGTGGGTGCTGTGCCGCCGGCCCCGGGTGATGGTGGGAGGCGAGCTGACCATCCAGATGCTCGACCTGCAGTTCAACTCCAGCACCAAGTTCTACTCCGGCCCGGTGCAGATGAAGGCCAACAACGGCTTGCTCATCGTGGATGACTTCGGGCGCCAGCGGGTGAGCCCCGAGGAACTCCTCAACCGCTGGGTGGTTCCCCTGGACCGGCGGATCGACTTCCTCACCCTGGCGGGGGGCAAGAAGATCGAGATCCCCTTTGACATCTTCGTCGTCTTTGCCACCAACCTGGACCCCGCCAAGCTGGTGGATGAAGCCTTCCTGCGCCGCATCCAGACCAAGATCAAGGTGGATTACGTCACGCCCGAGCAGTTCCGCGAGATCTTCCGACGGGTGGCCCTGAAGTACAAGCTTCCATACGATGCGGCCCTGGCGGATGAGGTGATCCGGATGATCGGCCAGGAGTACCAGGAGCCGCTCCGCGCCTGCTACCCCCGCGACGTGATCCAGCAGGTCGTCTGGCGGGCGGGCTACCTCCAGAAAGATCCCTCCCTGGACCGGGAATCCCTAGCCCAGGCCTGCCGCAGCTATTTTCTATCGCGGTAGCGCAAACGATGCCAGATGCCGCACGCAAAGGGGTCAGCCCTCAAGAGATTGTTGAAGGGGGAAAAGATCTGCTGCGAATCCTCGATTCACCCGAAGGGATTTCTTTCTAATTTTCTGCTTTGATAAGCGTAACTTCCAGGGCGAGAATTTTCGCCGAATCAGCCAGGTCCCGGTCAGCCGTAACCATGGTTAATCCTTCCAGGGAGGCTACGGCCAGATGGAGGGCATCGAGGCTCCGCAAACTTGTATTGAACTGTCCGATCCAATCCCTCGCCAATCGAAGGTGATGGGTCGCAACGGGAAGGCTTGCGAAAAAATGGCCATCCAGGTGAGATAAGAATTTCGCCAGGATGCGGCGGGCGGCGGGGCGGTTGAGGCCTTTCTCCCTTACTTTTCGGGAAACGGCTGAAAACATTTCCAGCTCTGTCAGAGTGCTGATCCCCAGCGGGGAATGGCTGGTGAGAAAGGTTTCGGCTTTTTCGCTCAGCGGCTCCGGACAGTAATAGGCCACAAGCAAACTGGTGTCCACGTAAAACATCAGTAGCGTTCCTCTTTTCGCCCCCTGCGGACCGTGGTGCTCAGGGGTTCGCCTTTTACCCGAAGCGAGCGACGAAAACTCGTCAGGCTGGGCAAACGTCTTCCTTCACCGCCGGCGGGGGGAACCAGCCGGGCGATTTCTTTTCCCCTTCGCCGGATGATGACTTCATCACCGTCCTTCACCTGATTCAGAAGGGAGCTGAACTTCGCCCTGGCTTCCTTCACGCTGATCTCCATTTTTCCCCCCATTTTTCAACCTTCTTTTAAAGTGTACACTATATCCGAATAAATGTACACCTGATTTTTTTCAAAAAAGCGACGGAAGGAAATTGTTCTCTCATTCATGATCGGGTATTTACATTGCCGGCGGCTTCCGATAATATTTTTTTAGGCGGATTTCGACCCTGCGCGAGCAGGAGGGAAATGGAGGGGAAGGATTGGCATGGATGAAAAAGACCTCATCGGGAAGGTGAAGGAAGCTGAGGTAGTAGGGATTTGTCGGGATTTGGTTCGCCTGCAGACCGTCAACCCCCCCGGGAACGAGCTGGCCGCGGCGGAGTACGTGGCCGCGGCTTTGAAAAAGAGCGGGGTGGGGGCTGAACTGGTGAAGCACGGTGATACCCGGGCAAGTGTGCTGGCCCGTTTGAAGGGGCAGGGAAAGGCGCCGGCTCTCTTTTACAACGGGCATCTGGACAC
>JAPLIW010000072.1 GCA_026388915.1 Deltaproteobacteria bacterium | reverse complement strand
TTCCAGAAACTCCTTCTCATGACTTGCTCCAGAAGGTTAGGGGTTAGGATCTTGGGTTTACTTGGCTATGGAGGGAACCAACTATCAAAAAAATACTCTTACCCTCATGGGTAGTCAAGAAGAAAATTGCCTCCCCGAATTGTCTCCTTTTCCTGGTCAAAAATGATGATTTCCATTTGAACTATTGCATTCTAAAGGAAAATGCCAAAAACAGGACTTCAGGAAGTACTTTTCTCTTTCGGAGGAAAACGGTGTTAGATTCCCAGATTAACGCAAGTATGCCTGAGGCATTGGGTGTTTTTGGAAAAATTCCCACATCGCCCGGGAGGCGTTGATGTCACGGGTCGTATCGCCTTCTAAAACGAAGATATGGGGAGCCAGCGAGGAAATATCCTTGCCTCCCGGCCAGCCATGCCCCCCGCCATAGATGGTGCATAGCTCAACGGTGGCACCCCCCTTACATTTCCTGTAAGTTTCGCATCTTACATCTCCCTTCTTATACACGGTTTCCATTTCCCGTGAACATCCGTTGCGCATTGACCAGCGGGCAATGGTGCGGGGGACGCTTTCATAAATGCCGCCATCGTACCAGACGAGCAGGTCGGCGGTGCCATTGAAGGAAATGACCGGCACCGGACGGGAGGGAAGGCAGGGATCCACCACCGTAACCCCAGCCACAGTCCCGATAGCGGCAATTCGGCCCGCCAGTTCGCAGGCCAGACGGTAGCTCATGAAGGCTCCGTTGGACATGCCGGTGGCATAGATCCGGGAGGGGTCCACACAATACTCAGCGCTGATCCGGTCAATCATATCCGAGGTAAAGGCCACATCATCCACGTTTTCCGAGGCCGCCTGTCCGCAGCATTCACCGGCATTCCAGCCGAGGACTTCTTCGTTTCCCGATCCTTTGGGGGTGGCCAGAATGAATCCGGCCTCCTCAGCCAGCCTGGACATAGCCGATAGCCAGTCCTGGGTTTCTGGATCCGCGGTGAATCCGTGGAAATTAAAGACCAGGGGCGCCGGCTTGCCGGGAGTATAGCTGGAGGGAACCAAGAGATCGTACTGCCGGTCGAGGCCCCCCGAGAAGGTGCGCTTTCGGGGAAAGGTTCCGCTCTTTCCCCCCGGGGCATTGCAGCCGGCCCGGGTAATCGAAAAATTTATGAGCTTTTCTTCCAAAAGGTATTGGGTCGGCTTCCAGCGCCTCATGCGTTTGCGACCCAGGGAGCCTCCCTTTCCCCAGTCAATGTCGTCCGACAGAACAAGGCGGATCTTTGCGCCGGCCGGATAGTTGGTGTCATATTTCGCGGGCAGATGAGCGATCGGGACCGACCCCTTCACCTGTACGGTCCCTTCAGAATCGCCTTTAGCAGTCGCCAGGCAGATCAGGCCCTCTGCCGGCCATGGGTCGGGGAAATAGATCAGCGTGTAGCTTACTCCCGGGCGCAATTGGTATGCGCTGAAAACGAATTCAAACGCGGGCCCTTCCCGGGCGTAGCTCATTTTTCCCCAAGCCCCCCCGGGGACAATAGACCCGTCCGAGGGGTTCTTCTCATACAGGTTAAGCTCCCCGTCGAGCTTGGCTTCCGGTCTCCCTGAGCTAACCCCAGAAGCAGGAGCGGCGTCCACTAGAGTAACCCACAAGAAAACGCCCGAAAAGAGGAGCACAACAATTCTCATTGCGCGGACCAGCTGCCTTTGAATGAGGTCGCGGTAGGGACGCCAGTTACCTGTTGTCTCCGGGGTCAATTCTTTAACCATGACCAAAAGATTCTCTTCGAGATTTTCGATAAATTTTTTTATCACGTTGATTTCCGAAAAAGAAGACTATAATAAGAAATAATGAATATTTGCACAAGAAGAAAGCATGACGCGCCCTATCGGGGAAACCGTAGGGAAGGTCTGGAAGTTTCTGGATGAAAAAGGGGAGGTCACCCTGAATCAGATGAAAAATGGAATAAAGGCCGACCCCAATTTAGTCCCGCAGGCCATCGGTTGGTTGGCCTGCGAAGAGAAGTTGATCATTGAAAAAAAGGATCGTTTCCTTACCTATTCCTTGAAAAAATGAATGGGGTTGAAGGGATAATCTTTGATTTCATTGACACGCCTTTCTCAGAACGGCATTTGAATATTTTCTGGCCGTAAGCGCGGAACTCTTCTATCAACATATTCTTCAGCGATGAAATTTACATGGGAGGGAAAATGATCAAGCAACTTGAACAAGAATTACGGGATCTGCAAAAAGTACTGGCCGAGGTACAGAAGGACCAGGCTGTTCTCCGCCTCCAACCCTGTCGGGGAGATTCAGAAATTAGGGAGAAGGATGCAAAATGTGATGAGCTGGATAGGCGGGCGATAACCATAAAAGAAACTATCCGGGACCTGACAAGAAAACGCCAGCTGGCGATCTCCGAATCCACTACAAGAGGAAGCTACGATTCTCACTGTTCCGGTAGCTCTTCATAGCGTTGCTTGCGGATTCTCAAAGGAATCCGATTTTCCCCCCAAGAGGGCATCTACACTCCTTGCTACATTCATCCTACAGTAGGTCAGGCTGGCGACGGTCTAATCAGGTTGAGTCTGGAGAAATACCCCCTCTTTATCCGCCCGTCCGCCCGGAGTCGGACCTGCGTAGTAGTGGGAATCGCAAGAGAACTATGCTAAAAGGGCATCGATTTATGCCTTAAACCCGCATTTTTGGCCGCAAAAATAGGCTTTTGAGGCGACAGAAATGCCAAGGGCTAATCGATACTTCCTCCCCGGTCTGTAGGGGATAGGCGAGGGGACGTTGGCGCAGAACGTGCCTGGCAATTTTTTTGAACGTTGGGACGCCGGGGCAAAATGAACTAGCCCATAATTGCCAAAAGAGGAGGCGCGGGGAGGGGGCCTACGAATTTGACTTCTGGTCATACCCTCGCGCGGGCGGTGGCAGGGCTGAACGCCTGCCCCAAAGGAGTTTCTCCGGGGGTCTTCCAGTCGACCCCCAAGGAGGTAAAAGGATTGGCGGAAAAGGCCAACGCCCTGTACGAGAGATTCAGGCCGGAGATTCCTCCTGGCAAAAAAGGGTGGAGGGCCTCCGGCAATCTGCATCTGGATCTAATCCGCAATTTAGCTTCGGCCTGACCCCAAGGAGCATTCGCTCAATTGTCCTGCCCTATATTTGATCCGACAGACAGGGTCGAGTAGGGGACCGGATATCGGCTTCACCTACCTATACGTAATCAAACGCCGAAGTGAAAATCAATGATTACGGGCAGAAATATTGAAAGAGTCAGCGGAGGTCTGGGTAGTGATGAGGGCAACGGGGAAAGATTCTTCTCTGGCACCGCCTGCTGAAGAAAGAACTTTAGGGATTCCCAAGCGCAGCGACTCAGCTTGGAAAGAAGATCCCGCTCACATAGAAAATATCGCTTTAATCCGGCAACACTCCGTTTTAAAAACAGTTACTTTTTTACTTCCTTTTTTGGCTCAGGGGAAGCGGCGGAACCTTTACCGCCTTCAAATTTCATGGCTTTGATTGCTTCGTCCAACTTGGTTATGTCTTCGGAAAGCGACTTTATTTTCAGTTTGGCAACATCAATATTGGAATTGATTTTGATTCTGTCGGCCGGCAACTGTTTTTTCTTCGATTGCAGGTTGGCCTTTATCTTCGGGTTATCCTCTTTCTTCCCCAAACCGGCATTGATAATGGCTTCGATCTTGAACAGATCATAATCAATTTCCGCTTCTTTTTGAAAATTAGAGGCTAGGTCTTCTTCATAGCCGGCAAGCTTTTTCTGAGCAGATGCCAGTTCGCTTTTCAGCTTGGCCAGCTTGACTTTTTGGTCGGCGACATTCAAAGCAAATTCGGCCTGTGGAAAGCCTTCTTTTTTATCTGCCGGAATCTGGCTGACGATTGCCGGATCGACACTCGAGGTCAGAGAACTTACCGTTGATGTTATGGATGTCTTTACTTCCTGTGTTGCGGCACAACCGGCCAAGAACGATAATGTCAGAACTGCAACGAAACAGATTTTAAAATAATCTTTCATATTCCTCTCCTTGAAAACCAGTTATTTAATATTCTTTTTCTTTACCGGTATATCTTTTAATTTCCCATATTTCAAGGGCTGAAGATTCTTCTTCTCCCTTATGAGCCTGGATATATCCTTTTGTCTTCTTGTAGTTTTTTGTCCAGCCATATTGTACTCAAAACATCAGACACCTTTTTGCAGTGGAAAGGTAAGTGATTGATTGATAATGAATGAAAAGAACTCGTTGTGGCGTGGGTTGAATATACAGAAAGGGAAATTGTGTGTCAAGGGAATTTGGACAAAATTCATGGGAGGAAATTATCCCCCTCCCAGGCTAAATTGCTCATTTCGCTTTGAAGTTTTGCATTCCGGAGAAAATTTTAAAAACAAGAGTACAGGAAGAACTTCTTGTATCTTCAGGAAAAATTTGGCCTCCTAGCTTTGGTCAGCAGCGGGTTGCTTAGGAGGTTGTACTCGTTAACTCGGGCGCAGGACATTATCCCTCGTACTAAAGGACCACATCCCTTTGGGCTGTCAAACTCATCGCACCAAGGAAAAGGGGGAAAAATTAATGTCGGTGCATAAGAAATACTTGTCTTTGCTCTCGTAAGTTCCTCTGGGATTTCTGGAGACAGTCCTGCAATACTCAACTCCCCACCAGCTTTCCTGGAACTGCCTGCAGATCATATCGCCTTCAATCCTGCAGCCCAGCCTTGTGCATCATTTCCAGGTAATGCGCTTGGAGGGCTGGATTTTTGATGCGGTCGCATAAAAATGGGGGGGGATGCCAGACCCTGATGGCGATTTCATCTTTTTTCTTCGTGCGCTTCTTTACATTGGAACGAAGAGGCCTTTCATCTATTGGGTTCGCTCGCATTCTGTTATAATATATAGAGATCCATTGGGATGAAATCGTAATGGGGTTCCGCCGCATTTTGATGGTTAACAGGTTTGAGGTAGGTCGTAATCAACAGGGAAATTTTGGAGATGAAGAGGGTTCACGGTGCGACACTGAAATACCCCCCTTAATTGGAAGAAAACGAAATATTTGGACCGCAGAAAATTTCTAAAAATAGTAGTAGGAGTATCTGCAATGATTGCTTGCTCAAGGGAGGACAATGTGAATGCGGCCCCGGCCGCCCAGCGCGTAAGACCTCCTGTCATAGGTCAGCAAACCAAGGTCTTTCTAGCCGGGGTGGGCCGAGGCATTTCCGAAGAAGGCATGAAGTCGGCGGTTCGCGCCGTCGCCGAGACTACTACTGATTTCTCTTGGCTGTCCAAAGGAGACGCTGTTTTTATCAAGCCGGCCCTTAATTCGGGCAACCCGTACCCCGCCACAACGAATCCGACCGCCATCGCCGCAATGGTCGAAATCCTCAAAGAAAAGGGAGCGGGTCGTGTGATCGTCGGAGACATGTCGGGAATCGAACATGTAAAACTTTCCGAAACGAGGCTCAGCGGTAGTTCCCGCCGTCTGATGGAAAGCTCCGGCATGGCCCGGGCGGTCCAAACGGCTGGCGCCGAGGTTCATTTTTTTGAGGAGGCCGGATGGAAGGCCTTCTTCGAAGACGCTCCCGTTGCAGGTACCCACTGGAAGGGTGGGATCATGATGCCGAACATCCTTAAGGATATTGATCACATCATCCTTATGCCCCGCTGCGGTCGTCATGTGCTCGCCGGCAGCACCCTCGGACTCAAAGCGGCAGTAGGCTATTGGCGCACAGACACGCGTTTGGAATACCACCGGGATGCTTCTACTTTTCAGGAGAAAACGAGCGAGGGTAATACCGTGGAAACTTTGCGAAAGAAGCAACGGCTGGTTCTTTCCTCGGCGGATAAGGTCCTTACCACCTTTGGCCCTGATAACGGTCATGTTTTCCAGCCGGAAACAGGCTTGGTCATCGCCTCCGAGTCTGTTGTCGCCCATGACATGGTATCGTTGGCCTGGCTCTTAGAAACCCGGCGCAGCGTCCCCTCGTCGGCAAAGGAGGGATTCAAAGATCCCTATAATTACCAACTGGCAGTCAGCATCGCCAATCACTGGGTCGTTGGCAAATTGGGCGGATGGGGTCCGGTTTTCACCGCTGCCAAACTGATTAGAAACGATATCAACTGCATTTGGGATGATCGGGTTCTCAACCGCGCTTTCCAGGTCTTTGGGGGCATGCCCAAGGTAATCCTTGAGGCGGCCAACGATGCCCTCCCCGCCGATCTGAAAAAGCGCCTGGGCGATATGACCACCCCGGGGAAAAGGGGGCGCCCTAAAATAATCCAGTTGCTTACGGATCAAGATGTATATCGGGAGGTTGGTGCAAAGTGAACTTATTCTAAATCTCCTAACCCGGCCGAGGTGGAACCGTACAAAAAATTCCTGCGGCGGGCCTGCGTGCGGGGTCAGGTCTTGCATTGCAACATTTCCCAAAGGAAAGGCATAACCCACAGGTCTAAATATCCGCAGAAGGGGAGGTCCAGAAAGCGCCGGCGAAAAGCGGAACAATGTCCGGGGATAGGGGGACGGTCATGAAAATGTAAAGGGGGACATCCTATAATCCCCTTGTCAAGAGAAAAGTGCATATCCCGGGACGTTGGTTCTTACCGTGCATAGCTGAAAGTGCCGTTATTTCATGGGTCATGAATCGAATGAATCAACGTTTGTAAATGGGGCGTCGGTTCAAGGTAAACCGCCTGCTAATGCCGAAAGAGGAAAAAAGGCGAGCAGATCTCCGGATGCAATTCCTGGGCAAAGGAGGGATTGAATTGTTCCCACATTCATGGTAACATAAGGGTGGGAGGTGAGAAAAATGAAATTTGTGGGAGTTCGGGTATGGCTAAGGTGGTCATTGACGCCAACGTGATGATCTCCGCCGCTTTCGGGGGAAAGCCCCTGGAGGCAGTTGGCAGGGCGCTAAAGGAACACGATGTTTTCGTATCCACAAGCATCCTGCAAGAGCTGGATGAGGTCCTTAAGAGACTCTCGAAAAAGCTGTCGGCCGAGCAAATCCATTACCTCCAAGAAAGGCTAGGGCAACTGATCAAGGTCGCGCATCGAATCCCGATTTCAAAGCACCTGTCCCTTTCCAGAGATGCCAAGGATGACCATTATCTAAGTTTATGCAAAGAAGCCCAGGCAGATTTTCTGATTACGGGTGACAAAGATTTATTAAACCTCCCCCCCGACGCCCTCAAGAAAAAGGGAATTTTCTGCCAGATCATCAACCCCGCCTCTTTTCTGGAGATCGCCCCGTGACTCCTCGCGAAAGGGTCAGCCTGGGTCACAGCCTGAGGTGCGAAGGGGAAAAGCGCAAGTTCGGGATGTGGGGCGGATGGTTGTATTGTTGTTCCCGGGAATTGCACCCGGGTCCGACCTTGCCAGGTATCGGATATTGCAAAGGGACGCGCTGAAAAAGGTTTATTATCGGACCTCAGAAGGGCATTTTTGAACCCGGGGTATATTGAAGGCATGATTCGAGTTACCGGCATGATCACGATCGATGATGACGAAATTCATCAGCAATTCATCCGCGCCTCCGGCCCGGGCGGGCAGAATGTCAATAAGGTCGCCACGGCCGTGCAGCTTCGCTTCGATGTGGCCCATTCCCCTTCCCTTCCCGAAGACATTCGGGAACTCCTTCCCCGTTTAGCCGGAAAGCGTATGACCAAGGAAGGTTATCTTACCATCGATGCCCGGCGGTTCCGCACCCA
>JAPLIW010000004.1 GCA_026388915.1 Deltaproteobacteria bacterium | reverse complement strand
GAGTGAAAAGTAAGGTAAAAAAAGGGACTTGTCAAGCACAAAGAACTCTTTGCCCCACCAGTTTTTGCGGGAAGAACCCATGGCCTTGAAAACCCGGAAGAGAGAGGGGGTAGCCCATGGGGTTCAGGCTGAAGGAATTCGGATCATCATCCTAAGGCGGTGATTCTTTCATTGGGTCGGGCCTGTCCCGGAGGATTCTCAAGGGGAGATGTTTTCGCCCAGTCTTGCCCCTGGAGCTATTTCCTCGCAGGCCTCTCTTTGCGGAGGACAGGCGGGAAGGTGATTAGAAAACGATAATCCCGCCGAGCCTAATGATCCGAATTCCTTCAGCCCAAACCCCAACGAGGGCAAAAAACTGGGGGGACAGGGATCTGTTTATTCTTGACTAACCGAGCGTTGGACTGCTAAGAAGATTTTGAAGAAACAGGAAAGAGACGTGGCGCCAAATTTTTCGACGATGGCTTCAGGACATAAATACGGATTGCAATCCCAATCTGGGTCTTTACATCTATGGAAGAGAATGAGATCCTTTATATCAATTTTGATCCGGCATGCATGTTTTCCCAAAGCCGCTGTTATTCATCCTAGTGGGTATGAAGCTTACCAAGGGGGCGCTGGATTAGAGCACGGACTATGCAGGGGTGGCTGGTTTAAGGAACAAATAAAGGAGGCGAGCATTGGACGTTCAGGAAGCATTACGAACACGGAAAAGCATCCGGGGTTATAAACCCGATCGAGTCCCTAAAGAAATAATCAGTAGAGTGCTCGCGATTGCAACTCGGGCGCCCTCGAGTTTGAATACCCAACCCTGGCAAATCACGGTAATCGCGGGCAAAGTCCTTGATGAAATCCGGCGCGAAAATATGAGGGCCTTGAATGAGGGAATGATGTCTACCGAGGAAATAATCAGGACGTCATTCGAAGGAATCTATCGGAAAAGGCAGGTGGACCTGGCGATCCAGCTTTTCCAGCTGATGGGTATAGGCCGCGAAGACAAAGAAAAGCGAAACCAATGGACCATGAGAGGCTTCCGCTACTTCGATGCGCCGGCGGCTATCATTCTTTCACTGGACAAATCGATGAATTCAACTTTGACGTTGTGCGACATCGGCATTCTCTGCCAGAACATCTGCCTTGCCGCCCTTGAATTTGGATTGGGCACCTGTATCGAAGATCAGGGCATACTATTCCCGGACAACCTGAGAAAATTGGCGGGCATACCCGAGTTCAGCCGACCGATCATGTGTTTAGCCATTGGTTACCCTGACTGGGAATACCCGGCCAATAAATTAGTGACCCCGCGCGAGACACTGGATAATAATACTAAATGGTATGGGTTTGAATAACCGGTTTGATATTGGCCAACGGTAGGGTCCCAGTAGCTATCAAAATCAATGCGATGTTCCACGAATGAAGTCAACCACTTAACCAATCACTTTGACGGAGGAATCACATGATTCGCGCGCCCAAAAACATACGGACCCTATCAACTCTCGTTTCCTTGGTTCTCGCACTTTTCTGCAGCAGCCTTGTTCTCGCCCAAACAAAACCGAAGATAAAGCATATCGGGGTCGAACAACCCAAAACGGTCTTATACGTCGGCAACAGTTTCTTCTACTTTAACGATAGTATGCACCGATATGTCTCGGGACTGACAAGCGCTGCAGATCCAGAAAACAAGGGGCAATATCGAAGCACCTCAATCACAATCAGCGGTGCTGGTTTGAATTGGCACGATGTTGAGTCATACTTTAAGCCTGGAGGAGTTGCTTCATATTCTTTTGCTGAAGGCAACAAGGTTGTCTTCAACAAATTCGACAAGCCTTTTGAAGTAGTAATCATGAATGACTGCAGTCAATGTCCGGTCCACCCTCAGTTGAAGGACACTTTCCACGAGTATGTCCGAAAACACAGCCAGACAATCGTTAAACACGGGGCCAAACCAGCATTATTCATGACTTGGGCATATGCAGACAAGCCGGAGATGACTTCCCAACTGGCTGAGCAATACACCATTGCGGGAAACGATAATGACGCGCTGGTAATTCCTGCGGGCCTGGCTTTTGCGAAAGCCCTCAGTAAAAATCAGGAGATCGTTCTTTATAACCAAGACAAACGGCATCCGAGCCTTCCCGGAACGTATTTGTCGGCGTGCGTGATATACGCCTCGCTATACGGAAAATCACCAGTCGGCAATCCGTATAATGGTGGAATCGACGCTAAAACCGCGACTTTTCTCCAAGAAGTGGCTTGGGAAACGGTTAAGGAATACTTTGGCAATTAGGCGCGGATATTCAATATCCCCAAGTGGCTTCCTGGGCAGAGCCAGAGAGTTTTTCGGGTAAGAACCGCAACCTCCGTCCAAAGATGCGGAGATTCTGATCATTTATGCAATTATGTGGGCAAATTTCCCAGTTTCGTTCATGGCACGTAATCACAAGTTTTAGCATGCCGGTTCCACCGAATACCGGGGGAACCAAGCTGACTGGAAAAAGTAGATTGACCTTGGTTCTTTACGATCGTTTTCTGCAATCTTAATCCTGAAAAGACGTTACGGCTCTTTCTTTAATAGTGCCGTAGCCACGATGTCTCCGCTTTTCCAAGTGCCGGTCAGTGTCCCGTCGGCGGTCATGGTGTAAGTCGCCTCGGCCCAGCGGTTGTTGGCATCATCCCAGACTTCGAACCTTAATGTCTTTTCGTCCAAGAACCTGCCCTCGATGCGCTGCTGGCTGGGTTTTTGAAGGCCGGGAAAAATGTAGGCGCCCCGCCAGTAGACCGCGGTGACGATGTCGCCCTCGATCCGTTCAACCGTTAGTCGCGTGGCGAGGATCATTTCTTTCCAGTAGCCTTCCCAGACACCCAGAAACGCCCTGGAATATTGGCCGAGCGATGTGGGGGGTGGAGCTTGCCCGGTAGGTACGAACTCCGAAAGCTCAAATTCCGTTGGGCTCCCGTCCGGCTCCATTGCCTGGAGCTTTACCTCCATCCGGACCTCCGGAGCATACCAATGGACGAAGCGCCATCGCCTCCCGGGCGCCTTAACTTCGTAGGTCTGCCCTTCCACCCGGAAGGTCTGGAACGTCCCCGCGGGGACCGTGACCGACTCTATTCCGACCACCTTGTAGATGCCGACGAACGTGCCGGCATCCCTGCCCTCATCGAATCTCTGACACCTCCCTTGCCACTCCCTGCCCACGACCAGAGGGAATTGAAGGCCAAGACTATTGGGTTCGAAACGTTGCAGCTCGGCCCCGCTGGTATCCAGCATTCTCACGGTTGCCAGATCCCGGTTCAGGTGGAGAAAGCCCGGCGATACATCCCCGCGCGGCGATGTTTGTGATACCTCGCAAATGGAGACAGGCGCTTTCCAAGCCACGAGCATGATTTATTTCCGGTGTAAGAGGGCGCGTAGGTTCTGAAAAATCGCTTATTATGGCTGCGATATTTCAAAAAAAACTTGAATCTCACGCAGCATCGGAAACATAGGTTTGATAAGAACTCGCTTTGGGGTGAGTTGAATATACAAAAGAGACAATTGTGTGTCAAGGAAAATTTAGCCCAAGATTTTGGGTTTGTTTTGGGGCTTTTTCAGCAGGGATTAGGGGAATTTTCGTGGTAGAGATGCGCTTTCAACCATTGGGCGAGGCTCATCAGGCGGCCTTGAGGCTCATCCGGGCACACCGGTTCCTCCGCCCCGAATTCCTTTATGACTTGAGGCAAGCGTGTTTGTTATCCTCACCTTCAAGCCGTAGTCAACATATTCTTATTTATGTTGATTTCTGAATGCGTTATGTCCGCAATAGAATAGATCTGCTATTTCACCTGAAAATTGGCTGACTCAAAAAGTTGCAATATGGGAATCATTCATGCAATAATTTAAGAAATTTTCGCGGTTTGGGGTTTGGCACGCTTCCTTCACTTTTAATGATCCCAAGGGACCCCAAAATCCTCTTGACAGAATTTGCGGTCCTGCTAGCATTCGAGTTGAAGACTATCCCCCGTAAATAAAGAACTTCCCAACATAACCTCTAACCTTCTGGACTTTGAGATGAGAATGTGGGGTTACCAAAAGATGGTCACGCGGAACCTCTAAGGGGGTTGCAAAACCCTTTTGGAGGTTTTATAAATCATTCGACAGCATGGCCTGACCTCCCGCGATCTCCATCCGACCGGAAGTCCGTCTTCGGCGAAAGGAAGACGGCAAATGGTTGAGTTTCTTTTTGCCTGGTCATCGTTAACCTAGATATCCTAACTTCTAACCTTCTGGAGGGAGTATGTGGGGAAATGGGAAAGGAAACAGATTATCCCCGCTGACTACGTTGGTGAAACGGTCAAGACGCATGCAAGCTTCAATGCTAATTTCGGTTACGGCTATCAAAGCTGGTGGACGATTCCGCTGGACGGTTATTATTACGCCGTTGGGATAAGGGAATAGTGAATCTACGTCATGGAAAAGCAGGACCTGGTGGTCGTGACTACGGCCGATCTTCCAGAAGACGCCAGACAGAAAGCAAAATACGCAAGATAGCCACGTATTCCATATCCGCTTGCAAGCAGTAGTGGGCGGATTAGAGGAAGAGGACAGCGATGGCTGAAAAAAAATCTGAAGAGATGAAAATCACCCGACGCGAATTCGTTGCCGGGACCGGCACCGCTCTCGCCATTGGTGCAGTATCGACCCTGACCGCCTGTGCACCAACGGCTACAAAGACGCCAGCCCCATCGCCTCTGGAGGGTGTCCCCCTATCCACACGGATCGTCCACGACGCCAACCTATGCGCCGGTTGCGGAGTCTGCGGATTGATGTGCGCCTTCTACCATGAAAAAGAATACGGCCATTCGCTGGCACGGAATGTATTGTCGCGCGACCCATTTAATGCCGACTTTGCCTTCTATGTCTGTCAGCAGTGTACTTCCCCTAATTGCTATTTCGCCTGCCCAAAGAAAGATGTGGCCTTGTGTGTGGATAAAAAGACCGGGGTGACATATGTGAATACGGCGGAATGCGTGGGTTGCGGCAGTTGCACCAGTGCCTGTCCGTTCTCTCCGCCCCGCGCCAACGTGCACGCGGTGAAGAAGGTCTCCTTTAAATGCGACTTGTGCCGCCAGCGGAAAGACGGACCTATCTGTGTGGAGTACTGCACGATGCACGCCCTGCGGAAGGTATCCAGAAAGGAGAGGGGGTAGACATGGACCAATACGGCTGGACCGGCAAAATACTCTGGGTTGACCTGACCGCAAAGAAAATCAGCGCCGTCCCCACCTCTGATTACGAACCGGAGAAGTATCTGGGCGGGGTCGGCCTGAACACGAAGATATTCTGGGAAATGGGATGCCCCCAAGTCGACGCGTTTGACCCCGATAGCCCCCTCCTTATTTCCGTGGGACCGATGACCGGGGCGGCAGGGCCTTTCAATCGGGCCGAAGTCTGCGGCATAGCTCCCCAGTCCTATCCACAGGAAACATTCGCCTATTCCGGGGTCGGGGGAAAAATTGCATCCGAAATCAAGTACGCCGGGTATGACGGGCTGGTGATTGTCGGTAAGTCCGACCAACCGGTCTATCTTTCTATTGTTGATGATGACGTGGAGATTCGGGAGGCAAAATACTTGTGGGGTTTGGATACCTTCGAAACGCAGACGGGCTTGAGTAAGGAATATCCCAGGGCTGCCGTTCTCACCATTGGACCGGCTGGAGAGAATTTGTGCCGCGTCGCGATTATCCTTAACGAGACCGCCAGTGCCGCCGGACAGGGTGGATACGGTGCAGTGATGGGCTCCAAGAACCTCAAAGCCATTGTTGTGAAAGGCACCGGTACTTTAAAAGTGGCCCGGCCGGATGTATTGATGAAGCTCCAGAAAGAACGGATGGATGCCAACGAATGGCTGAAGGGTGGGGCCCAGTCTTGGGGCAGGTATCCTTTATGCGGAGGGCCCATCGCTGAAGAGATGCGGGCAAACCGTCTCAAGCGTATGGCGGGATGCCACGGTTGCACCTATCAGTGTATGGGTTTTTATGATATTCCGGGCATTGGCAAAGGCGCCCAGATGTGCGTTGAAGCCTGGTACGGCTACTTCAGCGGCGGCAGTTCCGAAGGGTACTGGGAGGGCAATATACTGTCGCAGAAACTGGGGATCAATAACTACGAGCTGCTGGGGATTATGTCCTGGCTGCGTGCCGTGCAATATGGCATCGTGGACAAAAAAGAGCTGGGGTTGACTTCCATCCCTATGATCGATCACGTCGGCAAACTCAAATTAGGTGGGCAAAAAGTCCATCATGATTTCCTGACCGAACTGCTTAACGGAATAGCCAGCGGCAAGAGCATACTTTCCACAGGCACGGCCAGGGCAGCAGAGAGTTTGGGTCCCGCCGCCCAGAAGTTTTTTAACGGGATATTCCCGGCCCGGGGGTATATGCAACACCACATCGAAAACGTTGGGGCGGCATTGCACTGGGCCATGGATACCCGCGACCCTTATTCTTCATGTCATGACTATTCATCAGGCTTTGGACCCTATGCAAAAATTGCCTCTTACTTCGGCTTGCCCGGCGGCGATATGGCCGGCGGCAAGAAGATGGTCTATGACCGAACGGAATACCAGACCGCCTGGGTGCAGAATCACCAGAGCATTAAGAACTCTATGCCGATCTGCGAACATGCAAGCATGCCGTATCACTTCTTCCATCCCCCGGCTATGGACATCCGTATTTTTGAATCCAGGATGCTTTCCGCCGTCACCGGCATCGATTATTCCGTGGACAGATTGTGGGAAGCCGGTGATCGGATATATACCTTGCGGCGTGCCGTAGCGGTAATGAGGGAAGACCGAACCCGGGAGGAGGATGACCTTAGCCAGGTCTGGTTCGAGAGGCGAGTTGGTGGAGCTGAGTCTCTGGCAACGCCTTTGGATAGGGCTAAATGGGAGGCATTGAAAGACAGATTTTACGCCGTCCGCGGTTGGAATCCTGCTAACGGCAGACCGAGCAGGCCCAAGCTTGAACAACTGGGTATGAAAGGCGTGGCAGACAAATTGCAGAGCGCGGGCAGGCTGGGTTAAAATCATTCCTCATCAAAATCGGTTTCGAAGATGGGTTCCAGGATCAGCCGTGGTACCATCTCCATCTCCCGATCCCGTACGGTCGGCTTTCCCAGCGGAAAGCCACCGCGTTCTCATTCTCTATTTCCCCGCGGCGCTGCACGGCAACGTTCAAGAAGGTGTGTATAATGGCAGGGAATCTGCCCTTTCAAGGGCTCGAGCGCACCCACAAGATGTTGGGGTTCATCCTAAACCTGCCAGAATCCTATTGTCGTATTAAATCCATTTTCTGCGGAAAGGATTCCAAAATGACCTTCATATTCAGGTTTATTGTCGTATCCCTATTTACTGCTTTGCTTTTAAACGGTTGTAGCACCCCGGCTCAAAAAACCTCTGCTGAGGGAACTGCTCAAATGCAGGCGCAGGCCGGGTATCTCGGTCAAGGGGAATATACCGGTAAATACTGGCCGACCAAGGAATGGAGAGAATGCAAGCCGGAAGCCGTCGGCATGAATTCTGACAAGCTGCTCCAGGCCATCGAATATGCGGCCACGCCTGCCTTCAATGCGGAAGGGCTGGTCATCCTCCGAAAGGGTCACATTGTCGGTGAGGCCTATTTCGGTAATTTTAAAATCAATTCAAGACATGTCAGCCACTCGGTGGCCAAGAGTTTTACCAGTGCCCTGGTGGGCATCGCCATTGATAAAGGGCTGATCAAGGATATCGACGAAAGAATCTGCCAATATTACAAGGAATGGGATTGTAAAGACAAAGACGATTTACGAAGCAGGATCACCATCCGCCACGCCATGACCCTGACCACGGGGCTCGAATGGCAAGAGAACTGGTCAAAATGGGATCCGGCCACTAACGATGCCTTGAAAATGGGCCAAAGTGGCCGTTTCATTAAATATATGGCCGAAAGGAAAGGTCTCTATGAACCCGGTCAGCGGTTTTATTATTCCACCGGTGATCCCATGCTCCTATCCCGAGTTATCCAGACGGTAACCGGGGTAACGGCCTTTGAATTCGCACGACAAAACCTCTTTAAACCTTTGAATATTACCAATATTGACTGGGAAGAGGACCGGGACGGTTACACCTCAACGGCCTGGGGACTGCACACCACCGTGCGGGACTACGCGAAATTCGGATATCTATTCCTCAATAAAGGTTACTGGGAGGATAGGAGGGTTGTGCCCGCAGAATGGGTGGAAAAGTCGACCAAAACGGATCCCAGCGTCAAAATGTGGAATGGATACGGATACCTCTGGCATGTCAATTTACCAAATAGGCTCAGTATCAGCAGGTCTCCCATATCCACAGCCGCCATTCCGCCGGACGGATATATGGCTGAAGGGGTTCGGGGCCAGAATATTTTTATCCTCCCCTCCAAGGATCTTGTTATTGTTCGGGTCGCCAATCAGACAAGGGAAGCGATGGACTTGGTCAAGTTTTTCACAATGGTTTTGAGCGCCATTGAAAGTTAGTTCTCTTTTTCAATCGGCCTTTTTACCGAGAAAAATGTCCAGGTGTGAATAAATGGCGTAGTTGAGATCTGCTATCTATGTTCTGTTCTCAGGTCGCCGAAAAGGTTTTGTTATGCTTTCCATTTGTTGCATTTGTAAGCGTGATTTCTACCAATAATCCTTCGCCTTCAGGACTATTTCAGACTGTGGGCTCGTAGGTGCATTTTTCAATCCTAGCCGGTGTTCGGTTTGAGAGCCGGAAGGGGCTTAGGCCGTAGATCTAAACTTTCTTCCAACCATAACCAATCGGACTCCCTCCCTTTTGCTACATTCAAGAGCCCCGGGCTTTTTAAGCATTTTTCTCCCTTGACACGGTTCAAACCCTTATGCTAAGGAATGACTGACTGGTCAGTCAGTATCAGAGGAAAGGATGCCCAAGGCCACTTTTAATGGATTGCCCCGGGAGAAGAGGGAACGGGTGCTAACCGCCGCTACCGACCTCTTTGCCGAGCGGGGGTTCCACCGTACGGAGATGGACGAGATCGCCCGCCGGGCGGGAATTTCCAAAGGCTCCTTGTACAATTACTTCAAGAGCAAGGATGAACTGTTTCTCCACATCTGCAATCTGGGAATTCACGGATTCCGGGAAAGCGTCTGGCGGGAAATCCCGGCCGATTGGGACATCTACCGGCAAGTCGCAGAGCTTTTCCGGAGGGAAGTTCCCCTGATCCTCGAACATCCCCAGAATTTCCAGATTTATCTGAACCTGGCCTCTTCGGGCATGAAGCGTTTCGCCGATCGTTATACCCGCAAGGGGGAGGAACTCGGGGCCCAGCGAATCAAAGCCCTGCTTCGCCGGGGAATGGCGGAAGGGATCGTCCGGCCGGACCTGGATGTCCGTTACACTTCCTTTCTCATTCACAGCCTGAGTTTGATCTTCATGGCCTCCCTCGTCTCCCAGCACTTCCAGATTCGCTTCAAGGAATACCTGGAAATCAAGAGGGAATTAAACTCAAAAACGATACAAAAGAACTTGCAGCAGATGATCCGCTTCATTCACCAACTCTTGCGCCCTTCGAGTCCCCCTTTATCGAAAAATGGAAAACGAATGGGACACAGATAAACAAACCCGGCGGAGCCGCAAACAAAAGGAATCCCCCCCACCCTCCCCTCCCCCCTCGAGGGGGAGGGTTAGGGGGGGGGGGATGCTTTTTGCTTAACAAAATTTAAAGATTTTACACAACAGTAGTACAGATAAACACAGATAAAATAAGGGGTATAATCAGGATTAAGAATTTTAGTCCATTCACCCCTCACTCCTCACCTTTCACGGCTTTTATCAGAACGCGGATAAACACGGATGAAGCGTCAAGAACAAATACGAACGTCTGAGAAACTGATTTTAGCTTTGAATGTTGTAAAACTATTCCTATTCGTAGCATTTATATCTCTATGTTCTGCGTAATATGTGTAATCTGCGGATAAACAGTTTCAAGGATTTTTATACTTTCATAAGCAACGAGAGAACCCGGGGCGCCAACCCCGGAAGGAGGAGATCTCTCCATGTATGACGATCTAAAAGGAAAGACGGCTTTAGTCACCGGCGCGGGGAAGAAGACGGGGATTGGCTTTGCCATCGCCGAAAAGATGGCCGCCTGCGGGGCGAATGTGGTTGTTGCCGATCTTGGCAAGGGCCCCGACACCGTCGGCGGGATCAAAATGGGAATGCGCCAGGAAATGCAAGAGATTGCCAGCACCCTGGCGCAAAGGTACGGAGTTCAGACCCTGGCTGTGGACCTGGATGTGACCCGTAATGATTCCATCCAGGAGATGGTCCAGAGGGTCAAGGAAAGATTTGGATACGTCGATGTCCTGGTGAACAATGCCGGGGCTTCCTTCGGGTCCCCCTCCCCCGCCCACACTTACAACGAAGAAGCCTGGATGAAGACCATTGACGTGA
>JAPLIW010000347.1 GCA_026388915.1 Deltaproteobacteria bacterium | reverse complement strand
AAGGAAAAAAGCTACATATAATCAGCCAAAGGCGTAGCGAGGTGATTATATGCCAACGAGTAAGAAACAACTGGTGAAGCTGAACCAAGTGAAGAAGGCCAAGGCAGAAGAGCTCTCGAAGCAGGCGGCTTCGGGTAGCCAGGAGGCCAAGAAGAAGCTCAAGAAGCTCAAGAAAAAGCGCACGTGAGTCGCCTGGAAGCTGACTCGCTCATTTTTTTCCGGGTTTCCGCGGCTTTCGCCGGGTCTTTTGGTAGAGGCATCCTTACACGAAATCACCTGCCAAATGCCCCACGCTCACCGGCCCCCGGCTGCACCGCTATCCTCATGATCCGCTCGCTTGTGGTAACGAAAACGCCCAAAGAAAAAAAAGGATCTCCCCCAATTAAATTCCTATGGCGATGGACAAAAAACAATTCAATACGATAGGTGAATACATCGGAACATTTCCTGAAGACGTTCAACGTATTCTGGAAAGAATGAGGCAAACAATACGAGATGTCGCCCCGGAAGCTGTTGAGGCAATCAGTTATCAGATGCCCACGTTCAAAATAAACGGCAATTTGGTGCATTTCGCAGCGTTCAAAAATCATATTGGTTTTTATCCGACACCTTCGGGGATTGAAGCATTCAAAAAAGAATTATCGCCATATCTTAGCGGGAAAGGCTCGGTGCAATTCCCCATTGACAAGCCGATTCCGTATGATTTAGTAAAAAAAATTACACTATTTCGGTTGAAGGAAATTCTGGAGAAAACAAAATAAAGGAATTTGCAGCGATAGAAAGATCAGAAATCGTTATTTTTTTATTCCTGGTCTTATCCTTCGCGGTTCAGACCCCGCCCGCCCTTCGGGTTTCAGCGGGGACGGGTGGGGCTGTGCCAGGAAATTTCCCGGCCAGACTTTTCCCGAAAAATTTTCAACCGGAATTTAACGAAAAATTTCCCCGGCCCCTGCTCAAAAAAGGTTTCACGCGATCTCTCCTGGAACGAAATGCTCCTCTTGGATATTTTGCATGGATTCGGGGTCCGGAAAAAAGTGAAATCCACGTCGGTGTCCGATGAGAGGGTACTTAGTTCCGGGTCCCAAAACAGGTGTTCTTTTCCCGTTGACCGTGCTACCCCCCCAGCCCACCTCAGTTTCGCCTCCCATTAGCATTTATTAGGGTATATTTTTCTGCCCGTAATAGGCGAATTTCTGCCTGAAAACTGGGAATTGAGCCCGGTTTAAAAATGTGTACCGGAATTCCGCGAATATTGCACTAAATTAAGGCCGGGCTCCGCCCAGGGAAGATAGTCTCCGATGGAGATGCTGAGGCAGAGCAGGTAAGGGTAATTGGGCCCCTCTCCGATCCTTTAAGGATCGCTCAAAATGGAGAAGATTAATCCCAGCGCGAGTGAATGGATAGTTCATTGCAATTCTTTGAACCAGGAGTGGGGAACAGATGACGGACAAGGGCAAGCTGAATTATCTCATCGATTGCGGGTTGATCGTTACCTTTCTTCTCTCGTTTATTACCGGAATCGTCAAGTTCCCTGAGTGGACACGGTTTTTCGGTGATGTGTACCTGCTCATTCCGGCTTCCACTGTATCAAAAATCCATGACATTTCCGGACTTGTCATGGGTCTCCTTGTCCTCTCACACCTTCTGTTACACTGGAGGTGGATTGTCGCCATGACAAGATCGACATTCGGGAGAAAGGCATAGTCTGCATTCCTGCCCGCTCCGCGACCGGCTTGCCTTTTTCTCCCTGCCCCCTTCCCCATTATTC
>JAPLIW010000369.1 GCA_026388915.1 Deltaproteobacteria bacterium | reverse complement strand
CCGGTGGCCAGAATGACTACGTCGGGTTTCTCCCTTTCGATGATCACCGGGGTTCCTTCGGAGTTGAGCTTGACTTCCACCCCTTCTCTTTGGATTTCCTCGATGAGCCAATCCATGGATTTGAAATAATTCTCCTTCCGCGGGAGGGCAGCGGCCAAGATCATCTGCCCCCCCAGGCGCGGGCCTTTTTCGAAAAGGGTTACCTGATGACCTCGCTTTTTGGCCACCCGGGCCGCTTCCAGCCCCCCGGGTCCCCCACCGATCACGAAAACTTTTTTGGTTTTTTTCGCCGGATGAATCTGGCATTCCTTCTCCCGGCCCACCGCAGCATTCTGGAAGCAGGTGATGTCTTTCTGCTGGAAGAGTTCCCATATACAATAGTTGCAATAGACGCAGGGGCGAATCCGGTCTTCTTCCCCCCGGGCAGCCTTGACCGGCCAATAAGGGTCGGAGAGGAAGGGTCTTCCCACGGCCACCAAATCAGCCTGTCCTTCTTTCAGAACCCGCTCCATCAATTCCGGCGAGTCCAGGCGCCCTACGGCGATAACCGGGACCCGGACCACCTTTTTGACCGCTTCCGCCAGGGGAACATGGTAGCCTCGGGGAAAGGACATGGGGGGGATGACATGCGTCGAGCCGAGGAGAGACTCATTGGTTCCCCCCGAGACGTCCAGGATCGAGACTCCAGCTTGCACTAATTCACCGGCCCAGTCCAGGGCTTCCTCGAGTTCATATCCGCCTTTGATGAACTCTTTGGCGCTGAGCCGGAAAAGGACGGGGAAAAATTCTCCCACCTCCTTCCGGACCTGCCGCACCACTTCCCGGGCGAAGTGTAAGCGATTTTCCGAGCTGCCCCCATAGGAGTCCTTCCTTTTGTTGGTTGCGGGGGACAAGAATTGCTGGATGAGATATCCATGGGCGCCATGGATCTCCACCGCGTCGAGCCCCGCTTGTTTCGCCCGACGGGCAGCGGCACCGAAATCGGCGGTCGCCTCCTGGATTTCCTCCAGGGTCATTTCTTTCGGAATCGGATACCCAGGGCCCCGGGGGATCGGAGAAGGGTCCAGGGCAGGTCCCCCGACGAGCCCAGGACTGCTGATCCTGCCGGCATGATGAAGCTGAAGGGCAAAGGCCGCGCCGTGGGCATGAAGGACCTCGGCCAGGCGGCGGAGGCTGGGGATGAAAGAGTCGTCATAAGCACAGATACAATGGGTTCGGTGCCTTCCTTTGAAGCTTGCCGGGCTGGCTTCCGAGACAATCAGGCCCGCTCCTCCCTCCGCCCTTTCTTGCAGAAAGGCGATGATCCGATCGTTGGCCGTTCCTTCCTCGGTGGAAAAGTTATTATTCAAGGCAGCCATGACGATGCGGTTCTTAAGCTTCAGGGCGCCATGGGTAAAGGGAGAAAAAAGATTCTCATACCGGGCCATCAATCTCGATCCTTTTTTTGAATCCCCTCTCGGGCCAGGGCCACACTGACTTCGACCCGCCTTCCTCAGAGACTTCCTCCTCCTCAAATTTTCATCGCCACGGCAAAACCCTCATGGATCGCTTCTCTGGCCCTCCGGGGTTCAAGGCAATCACCGACCGGAAAAAGTGGGGAAACCTTTCCTTTAAGAGCTTGCAGGATTTCCCCATTGGGTTGAGCCCCCAGGGCCAGCACAACGGTCTCCGCTTCCAGGCAAACCTTTCCCTCTTCACTTTCCACCCAAACCCGTCCATCGCGAACCTGCTCTACCTTGGTGGAAAGTTTCACCCCAATGCCCGAGGCCGGCAGGCGTTCCAAGAGCAGCGCCCGGGTGGTCCCTTCCATATCGGCGGCCGGTTTCGGTAGCATTTCCACCACGGTCACCCGGCACCCTTTAGCAGACAGAAACTCCGCCGTTTCCAGCCCCACCATCCCCCCGCCCAGGATGAGGACCTCTTTTCCCGTCTCCTTTCCGGCCAGTACATCCCAGGCGGTCATGACCTTCGGCCCGGAAAAAGCCTCCGGGAAAATCGGGCGAGCCCCTGCGGCCAAGATCACCCCGTCTGGTTTTTCATCGGGGATATTACCCGAATCCCCTTCGGTATTCAACTTAATTTCTACCCCTTCGCGCTCGACTTCCCGGATGAGCCAGTCCAGAGCTCGGCGGAAGGTTTCCTTGTGGGGGGGGATCGAGGCCAGCCGCATCTGCCCGCCCAAAGAGGAGCTTTTTTCCCAGAGGGTCACCCGGTGCCCCCGCTTCCTGGCCACCCGGGCGGCTTCCAACCCGCCGGGCCCCCCGCCGATGACCAGGATTTTCTTCACCGTTTCCGCTGGGTCCAGCCGGTATTGATATTCGTTTCCCACAAGAGCATTCTGGAAACAGGTCAGGTCCTCCTGCTGGAAGAGCTTCCAGATACAGTAGTTACAGGCCACGCAAGGGCGGATTCGATCCGCCTCCCCCTGGAGGGCCTTGCGGGGCCAGTAGGGGTCGCAGAGGAAAGCTCTCCCCGCCGCGATGAGGTCAGCCGGGCCTTCCCTCAAAACTCGTTCTGCCACCTCCGGGTTTCCTAAACGGCCGACCGCGATGACCGGGATCCGTACCTGTGGCTTGATGGCTGCCGCCAGGGGAAGGTGAAAGCCTTCCGGAAAGGCCATGGGAGGAATCACCCGGGCTGCGCCGGCAAGAGACTCCGTCGTCCCTCCCGAGACGTGAAGAGCCGAGGCCCCCGCTCGTTCCGCCTCGACGGCCCAGTCCACAGCTTCCTCCAGAGGATAGCCACCCTCCACGTATTCCTGGGCACTCAGGCGGAAAATGACCGGGAACGTTTCCCCCACCTCTTTCCGCACCCGCCGCAGGACCTCGAGGGCCAAGCGGCCCCGATTCTCTGGACTCCCTCCGTAGGAGTCTTTCCTGTGGTTCAGCCGGGGGGAAAGAAATTGATGAATCAGATAACCATGAGCTCCATGGACCTCCACGGCGTCAAAACCGGCTCTTTTAGCCCGGCGGGCAGCGGCCGCGAAATCAGCGATGGTCGCTTCGATTTCCTCCGGGCTCATCTCTTTAGGGACGGGCCCTCCCGCCATTCGGGCGATGGGCGAAGGGGCCAGAGCAGGAACTCCGGTAATCCCGGGGTCAGCCAGCCTTCCGGCGTGATGCAATTGCAAAGCCGCGGCCCCACCTTCCCCGTGGATCGAGTCGGTCAGGCGCCGGAGGCCGGGCAGAAAGGAATCGTCGTAGGCACAGATACCACGGGTGCGATGACGTCCAGGGAGGCTCACGGGGCTGGTTTCGGTAATGATCAACCCGGCCCCCCCGTGAGCCCTGGCGGTATAGTAGGCGATGACCCGATCGCTGACCGTTCCATCCGGATGGGAAAAATTATTTCCCATCGCCGCCATGAGGATACGGTTTTTCAGCCGCAGGTTGCCGATGGCAAAAGGAGAAAAGAGTGTTTCAAAACAGGCCATGGATCCTTTCCGGCGAAATTTTGGGATGAATTACGGACCTTTGAATAAATTCATCTCAGGCACAATTTGCCTGTTCGGTAAAGGTATGCTTCCGGAGAACCATGAAACGCTGAAAGTTGATGATCTCGTAGAAAGTCTCTTGGAGCGTCACCCCGGCGAAAGCCGGGGTCCAGACGTCGTCCCGACGAAAGTCGGGAACCATCTCTAAGACTGGATCCCGGTTTTCACCGGGAACCCTGGATTCCGGCTTTCGCCGGAATGACGAATTCTATGGAATTGCGACTTTTTACGAGATCATCAAAGTTGAAAAAATCCAAATCCCAGCTAATCCCTAAATTTTAAATCCCCAATGACCCCCTCTCAACAGCCATCCGGGCCCTGCAAGTAGTGCAGGAGGCGATAGACATAGGGTGGGCCGACTTTCTTTGCCCCGCCTTGGGTAAGTGGATAGGCGCCGATCCTTTGTCCCGCCTTCTCAGCCTGTGCGGGGGAGGAGGCTTCGATAATGACGACCCAGTTGACCATCTTGTCTTCCCCTCCCCGTAAGGCTTGCTCGGCCGTTTTCTGATCCGTTATCCCCGGGTCCCCCTCCCATAGTTGACAGCGGAGGAACCCGGTGGCGCCGGGGGACTTGAGCAACTCGGGGAACAACGAAGCTGATATCTTCCGGCGCAGGGAATCTTCTTGACCAGCCGCAGCCTCTATTTCCAGGGTCACTGCCGCGCTGCCGATCCCTCTTCCCAGGTCGATGGTCTGGCTGCAGGCGGTCCGGTTCATATTCCTGAAAGAAGCCATGCATCGGCGGGTCCATTCGGTCGGATTATGGATCCGTTGGAGGTATGCCGGGCTCTTTAAAACTTCCACGGAGGTCGTCAGGTAAAAGGAAAAATATTTCGGGCCGCTCCCCACCCCCTCGTACCGCCGGGCGGTGAGAAAACCTGGAATCGCCAGCCGCTCCAGCAGGTGCTCTTGCCAATACCATTCGTGATAATCAGTCTCAATCTTTGGGTCCAGGTCATTCCAGATGGCCAGGATCCCCTGGGGCTCCCCTTTTCCGCCTTTCATTCTTCGGCTCCTTTCCCCTTCATTTTTTCACCCGATCCAAGGCTATCTCCCGGAGCTTGAATTTCTGCACCTTGCCGCTGGCAGTCCGGGGAAAGTCTTCCAACGAGATCACGAAATCGGGGATCTTGAACTTGGCCGTTTGATCCTTCATGAACTCGTAGATCTCCTCCCGGGTCACTGAGTCCCCGGGCTTCTTGGGGATGATGCAGGCCACGGTCTTCTCCCCCAGGCGTTCATCGGGAATCCCCACCAACTGGCATTCCCTGACTTTCGAGTGAATGTAGATGACCCCTTCGATCTCCGTCGGGTAGAGGTTCTCTCCCCCGCGGATGATCATGTCTTTGATCCGCCCGATCAGGCGGATGTTCCCTTCCTCATCCATGGTTCCCAGGTCTCCGCTGTGGAACCATCCGGTCCGGTCCACAGCGGCCGCGGTAAGTTCGGGCTCTTTAAAGTAGCCGAGAAAGTTGGTCGGACCGCGGTGGCAGATTTCCCCGGCAACCCCGACGGGAACGATGCGGTTGTTGGGGTCTACGATCTTGACTTCGTTTCCCACGGCGAGGGGAGGGCCGGGACTCTTGGCAATGAGTTCGATGGGTGAGTCGGGGAGGCTCAGGACGTTACTGCCGCATTCGGTGGTTCCATCCCCCTGAAGAATGCCGCAGTTAAACCGCTTGACGATCTGTAAGGCAACCTCGGGGGGCATGGGAGCTCCGGTAAAGAGGGCAAAGCGTAAAGGAGAAACATCGGTCTTTCCGAAGTTGGGGTGGTTCATGAGGTCGATGAACATGGTGGGCACCCCGACGGCGATGGTGGCTCTACACCGTTCGATTTCCCGCAGGGAAGCCTCGGTGCTGTACCGTCCCAGGAGGATCAGGGTTCCGCCGGTGAGGAAAACGGTGTGCTGAACCACGCAGTTTCCCGTGGTGTGGAAGAGGGGGGTCATGTTCAACCATACGTCCTTTTCCGTGGCCTTCATCCGCTCGGCAATTCCTACGGAATGGAGCATCCGGGTGTTGTGCGTCTCGACCACCCCCTTGGGCCGGCCGGTCGTGCCTGAAGTGTAGGCGATCTCCAGCAGATCGTCTGCCTCCACGGGGTGGTCCTGAAGATATTTCTCCAGAAAACCGGGGCCGAATTTCTTTCCCCAGTCCTGAGAGAGCAGGGTCTGGAAGCTGAGCATCCCTTTCCCGGGTTTTCCTTGGACGATAATGTGCCGGAGAGAGGGGATTTGGGGGCGGATCTCTTCCAGAAGGTCGACGAAGCGAAAATCCCGCCATTCTTCGGGAATGACCAGGGCTTTGGCCTCCAGATGGTTCAGAACGGTGAGCACCTCCATCTTCCGGTAGATGGGATTCATGGGGGAAACGGTGACCCCCAGCCTGGCACAGGCATAAAGGGCGATGGAATATTCAGGCCAATCGGGGAGGAGCAGGCCGAGCTTATCGTCCCGGGAGAGCCCCAAGTCGATGAGCGCCTGGGCAAAGGCATCGACGGCCCCCTGAAACTCCCGGTAGGTGTATTTCTGGTCCTGGAAGACAATGGCCAGATTGTCGGGGTACCGGGCCACAGTCTCTTGCAGCATCTGCCCCAGGGTCTTCCCCTTGGTCCAGTTGATTCCCAGAACTTGACAGTAGCTCTGCGTGAGTCTCCTCTTTTCCATTGGCTTCTTCTACCCCTTCTGCTCTTTTTCCCTTAGGACCTTTCCGGCCATGATCTCCCGGAGGACGTTCTTCTTTATTTTTCCGCTGGGGGTCGTGGGGAATTCGGACATCAGCTCAACCCGGTCGGGGATTTTAAAATGAGCCACTTTGTCTTTGAAAAAGGCCTTGACCTCCTCCTGGGTGATGGACCCGCCCGGCTTGGGGATGATGCAGGCGCAGGTCTTCTCCCCCAGGCGTTCATCGGGGATGGCGACTACGCTCACCTGGGCCACCTGGGGATAGGTATAGAGGATGTCTTCGATCTCCGTGGGAGAGATGTTTTCCCCCCCCCGGACGATCATGTCTTTGATCCGGCCGACGATCCGCAGGTTGCCGTTTTCATCCATGGTGGCCAGGTCGCCGCTGTGGATCCAACCCCGGGCATCGATGGTCTGGGCGGTCCTCTCCGGGTCTTTGAAATACCCGATGCAGACGTTCTGCCCGCGGGCGCAGGCTTCTCCCTTCGCGCCGAGGGGAACGATCCGCCGTTTTTCGTCCACCACTTTATGCTCCATCCCCGGTTGGGGCCTTCCCACGGTCTCGCATACCACCTCCACGGGATCGTCCAAACGGGTGATGTTGCTCATGGCGGTCTCGGTCATGCCGTAAGCGGAAGTCACATAGCACCCCATCTTCTGGATGATCTGCCGGGCCACTTCGATGGGCAGGGGGGCGCCGGCCAGGACCATGGCTCTCACCGAGGAAAAATCATACTGATCGAAGTCCGGCCGCTGGAGCATCATGATGGGCATGGTGGGGACGCCGACGGGCAGGGTCACTCGGTTGCGGGTGATCTCCTTCATGGCTTCCTCGACGTTCCAGGTCTCCAGGAGAACCTGGCAGGAGCCTTTGATGACCGAGGCATAAAAAGCGTTGACCAGAGCCGTAGTGTGGGAAAGGGGGACCATGATCAGCCAGATGTCGTCGGGCTGGAGTTGAATCGAGGTGGCCGTCCCCAGGGCAGACCGGCAGCGGGTATTGTGGGTGTGCATGACCCCTTTGGGATTCCCGGTTGTCCCCGAGGTGAAGATGATCTCCAGCAGGTCATCGGGCTCCACCGGGAAATCCTTTAGGTACGCATCCCGGTAATAATGGGCTGGGTAGCGCTTCTCCCACTCTTGGTTTAGGAGATCTTCCAGGACCATCTCTTGGGCATGACGCTTCGGCCCGGAGACGATTACGTGTTTCAGCGTGGGGATGGCTTGGCGCAGCTCCTGGAAGAGGTCGGAAAAAGAGAATCCCCAGAACTCAGAAACCGAGACCGCCGCCTTGGCTTCGGTTTGGCGGAGGATGTACTCGACCTCTTTTCTCCTCAACCGTTCGGAGATGGGGACGGCAATGGCTCCCAACCGGGCCGTGGCCAGAAGAGAGATGATAAACTCCGGCCGGTTGGGGAAAAGAATGGCGATCATGTCCCCGCGGCGGATGCCCAGGTGGATGAAGGCCAAAGTCAACCTCTCCACCAGGAGATGGAGTTCTCCCCAGGTCAGGCGCCGGTCCCGAAAGATCAGGGCCACCCGGCCTGAATGGCGAGCGGCGGTCTGTTCAAAGTATTCCCCGAGGGTCACTCCCGGAGGGATTTCACCGGGAGAATAGTAATAGCTCATCTCGGGCTTATCCATTCTCCCTCCTCAAAGGCATGATTCAGCGCAGAGGTCCCAGAGAACGCCGGTAAAGGATCATGCCAGCATTAAATATCCTTCAGAGTTAGCGATGGATCCTTCGATTTTGTACTATGATATTTGATGGTTTCGTAAAAAGTCGCAATTCCATAGAATTCGTCATTCCGGCGAAAGCCGGAATCCAGGGTTCCCGGTGAAAACCGGGATCCAGTCTATGAGATGGTTCCCGACTTTCGTCGGGACGACGTCTGGACCCCGGCTTTCGCCGGGGTGACGCTCCAAGAGACTTTTTACGAGATCATCATTTTGGGACGTTGAAATCTCTGCCTCTGCACTCTCCGCCTGCTCGGCGGTGAAAAAATTCAGGACATGGTCAGGCCCCCGGAAACGCTCAGGGTCTGGCCGGTGATGAAGGCTGCTTCATCAGAGGCCAGAAAAGCCACCGCCCCGGCGATGTCTTCCGGTTTGGCCAGACGCCGGAAAGGGACTGCGTTCTTCATGGCCTCGACGATCTTAGCTCCCGTTTCGCCCTGGACCATTTCGGCCAGGAGGGGGGTTTCGGTCGGTCCCGGACAGACACAATTTACATTAAGCTGGTAGCGGGCCATTTCCCGGGCGATGGTCTTGGTGAAAGCGATAATCCCCCCTTTGCAGGCGGAGTAGACGGCTTCTCCCGAGCTTCCGACCCTTCCGGCATCGGAACCGATGTTCACGATCTTCCCGTATTTCCTCTCCATCATGTGGTCCAAGACCGCCCGGGTGCAGTAGATGGGACCCTTGAGGTTGATGGCAATGATTTTATCCCATAGCTCCGGCGCGTTTTTTATAAAAGGCTCCATAATGTCCCAGCCGGCATTATTTACCAGGATGTCTAGCTTCCCAAACGTGCCGATCGTGGTTTTGACCATGTCCTGCACCTGAGCCCGGTCGGTAATGTCTGTGCCCAGAGTTAAACCTTTTCCTCCTGCCTTCTCGATAAGAGAAACGGTCTCCTTAGCCCCTTCGGACTTCAGGTCCGCCACAACCACCTTGGCGCCCAGAAACCCAAATCTCAGGGCAATTCCCCGGCCGATCCCTCCCCCCGAACCGGTAATGATAGCCACTTTATCCTTTAGGTTCATGCCGACCTCCTTTGGCAATTTGGGGATTACTCAATCCCGGCAATGTTTTTGGCTAAGTTCTTTTTCTGCTCGAAATTGACCAGCCGGTAGAGGCTGCTCTTCTGCGCCGCCGGCGGTCCGGCCCCATGGACGGATTCCACCATATAGCCCACCGAGTTCACCCCGAACAGAAGATTCTGGATAAGGTAGATGAGCCTCATCTTGTGTTCGGTGGGAACCTCGGGCAATCCTTTAAAATATTTCTCCACGTACTTTCCCACCTCTGGGCTTTTCAGGTCCTTTTCGGATACCATGGTGCCCAGCACTCCTCCGGTAATGTCCACCGCCAGCCTGGCCATCTCGAAGGGTAAAGCGGCGACGTTCAGCTTGCACACGTTGCCCAGAAGCTGGTTAATGAAGTAAGACCCGGCCGGGGTCTTTTCTCCCTCCACCGCGGTGGCCAGGCCGCAGCTGTAAATCGTCTCGGTGAGGCGCACCATGTCGATGATCTTATCCCGGATATGGGGAATCTTGTCCAGTCCGTTGTATTCGGCCAGGAGCTTCACCGCGCCGATCAGAACATCGCTGACCCCTGCCTTGCACCCGCCGTAGGTCTGCCGGTGGTTGGCCCCGAAGAGGAAGGGAATCTGCCCGGCGAATTCCACTTCCTTGAACAGGAAGACCCTCTCCCAGGGGACGAAGACGTTGTCAAAGACCAGCAGGGTCTCCTGGGAGCTGAATCGGGCATTCCCCAAGTCGACGGTGCCCTTCTCCATCTTCCGGGTGTCTCCCGGATTCCGGCCATAGATGTGAATCATCCCCTCGGAATCCGTGGGCACGGCAAAAGCCACGGCATAATCCCGGTCTTCCTTTTTCATGGCTGCGGTGGGGGCCACAAAGGTGTAGTGGCAGTTGATCGACCCGGTCTGATTGGCCTTGGCCCCCCGCACCACGATTCCCTCTTTTCTCTCTTCCACCACATGGAGGTAAAGGTCCGGGTCCGCCTGCTCATGAGGCCTCAGGGAACGGTCGCCTTTGACGTCGGTCATGGCCACCCCTACGTAATAATCCTTCTCCTGGACCTCCCGCATGAACTTCAAAAACCGTTCATGATAGTGGGTCCCCAGCTTTTTGTCCATCTCTTTGGTGACGATGAAAAGGGAATTGGCCGTGTCCATGGTGGGACAGCGCTGAAAGCAGGTACACGTTTTTTGCCCCACCAGCCTGGCCATCTTCACTTTTTTCACCATATCATCGATGCTCTGGTAGATATGACCGAACCGGTTGATCTTCCCCCCGGTGAGGGAGGAGGTGACGGTCATGAGGTCCTCATATTGAGGGTCGTGGGCCAGATCGTAGGTCATGGCTACGGCATTCTGGGAGGGGATCACCATAGGATGGTCCACGGGGTTGGTGAGGCGTTCTCCCAAGAAGTAGACCAAGGGTTTCATCTTTCTTAAACTGTCCCGGTACTGCTCTCCATTCATCAAAGCCATACAATCCTCCCCTGCGCGAATAAATTCAACCCCCCTCGAAAGGGGGATGTCCCTATGTTTTTTCCTCGGCCGAGTCTCCTTTTTTTCCCAGTATCTCTCCTGCGCTGAGGATTTGGGACCGGGGGTCCTGCGGCCGGATGAGAAGGTCCGGTTACCTCCATTCTTTCAGATTGACCCCGATCCGCTCGAGGTTCTCTCCCAAGATGTTGATGGCATTCTTATAGAAAAGCTTTTCCAGAAATCCCTCCTTGTAGCCCAACTCTTGATGCTGCTTGACCAACTGATCCAGGGGGAAGAGGTTATACTCGGACCCAAACATATATTTGTCCTGGAGGCGCCGGCTCATTTCGTACTTCATGGCTTCAGGAAAGTAACGAGGGTACATGCCCGAGGTCTCCCGGTAGACGTTTCCTTTGTGCATGGTGACCGCGTTGAGCTCTTCCACCCAGGGATCTCCTACGTGCATGGCAATAATCTTTAATTTCGGAAAGTCGGCCGCCAAATCGTCAAAATCTGGAATGGGCCTGGTATAGCGCAGCTTGATCCCCCCACCCCCCGGAAGCCCGGTGCCCAATCCAGAATAACCGGTGTGAAGCTGGATCACAGCACCCAGGTCCTGACAGAGGTCCCAGAGAGGATAAAACTGGGGGTCGTTGACGTGGAACTGCTGGGTGGGCTGCTGGAATTTCAGGCCGATGAGCTTTAGCTCCTTGATGCATCGTTCCGCCTCCTGCAGGGCCAGCTTTCCTTTCCAGGGGTCTACCGAGCCCCATCCGGTGAGGAATACGTCCGGGTATTTCTTGACGATGCTGGCAATGTAATCATTGCTGGTTTTGGGTCCCCCCAAATGGGTCTCCGCATCCCAGGCCACGGGCATGCCCACCATATTATTCGCGCGGAAATCTTTTGCCATCGTTTCCACGGTGGGGGCTTCTTTGAGGAGCTGTTCAGC
>JAPLIW010000510.1 GCA_026388915.1 Deltaproteobacteria bacterium | reverse complement strand
ATCGAACAGGCGGCAATGCTCGCGTCTGCTGCCCTGGAATCTGGACTAAAAACCATCTGCCAGCGCCGGGGCGTCACTTTGGATTCTGAAGAGGTTGAAGGCATGGCTAGCATCGCCTCTATCCTAACCCGGCATAGCCGGAACCAAACAGGTTAAAAGACCAAAGACTAAACCCAAAGGCAAAGACTAAAGACTTAGGTGGGGGATAAGTGCTGGGGTTATCCACAGGGGGTTACGAGGGCGGAGCGGTTTTCCCCCGCCAAAGCGGGGGACGCCGACATTTTTGAGGTGTCAGCTAAAACCGTTCCGCCCTCGTAACCCCCTATGGATAACCTGCTCCCCTTGTCAGACCTTCCCGAGAAAGCGCAAGATTCGAGTTTACTTTTCCAAAGGGATGAATTATAGCCATAGGCAATAGAGTTCTGCAAATCTCCCTTGGGGTTGAGGCCATGACTCTTTTGACCGAGCGATATGCCAGTAAGATCCGGGGCGTGCTTTCCTGTTTCGATCGGGTGGTCATCACGGGAACGATTCCCGAAATCTGCCATGCCGCGGCGATGACCAGCCATCTCTACACCCAGAACATCCGGATTTTTGACTATACCCAGTTTGCCGAACCTCTGCGGGATGAAATCCGTAACCACGCCGAGCGTTTGGCCCAAGAGAACGGTTTGGAGATTGAGTTCATTCGGAAAAAAGACTTCCGGAAGGAGGAGCGAGTCAAGAAGATCGTGGCCCAACGGGGAGATCATCCCGGGCTGGTGCATATCTTTTCGGCCATGGAGCCTTGCCCTTCTTTCAGGCCTTGGCATGACAAGAGGACCGGCAAGACGTTTTTGAAGTCCACGGAGGCCAAGTGCCTGCACTACTATTTTTACTTTATCCATGAAGATCTGGGGCTGTGCTATCTGCGGGTACCTACCTGGGCTCCTTTTCGCCTGCAGTTCTACTACAATGGGCACAACCAGCTGGCGGTGCGGCTGCGGAAGAGGGGAATCGGCTATCGTTTGATGGAAAACGGGTTTGTGGAGGTGGAAGATTCTGCGGAAGCGCAGAAGTTGGCAGATGGCCTGCGGGTCGAGAGATTGCATCGGCAACTGGATCAAGTGGCTCGGCAGTTCTGCCCGGTAATTCGGCACTTTTCCTCGGGGTATCACTGGAGCCTGATGCAGGTGGAGTTCGCCACCGATGTGGTCTTTAAGCGTCAGGCGGATCTGGGGCCTCTCTATGAGACCCTGAGTCGGACGGCGATCCATGCGGTGAAACCTGGGCAGGTGGCCACCTTCTTGGGTCGCAAGGTGAATGGCAACTACGAAGGAGAAATCGGCAACGATTTTCACACCCGGATTGAGGGGACCCGGATCAAGCATCAGATGGGTCCCGTTTCCATAAAAATGTATGACAAGCTGGGGGTCATCTTGCGCATCGAGACGACCACGAATGACATCAGTTTTTTCAAGCACCACCGGAGGGTGGAACATCGGGAGGGGACTTGGGAGATGAAGGTCGCCCCCGTGAAGAAGTCCATCTATAGCTTGCCGGTTTTGGCCGAGTTGATGGAGGCGGCCAATCGCCGGTACTTGGAGTTCATCTCGGCCGTCGAGGATTGTACGGCGGGCATCCAGAATCTGGAGAAGATCTCCAAGCCGGCTGACGATGGGGAGCGGACCTACCGGGGGTTTCGCTTCTTCGATGAAGAGGATCAGCGATTGTTCGAGGCGCTTGCGCGGGGAGAGTTTAATATCCATGGCTTTAAAAACTGCCTTCTGCGTGCCGCCCTGTTTGGAAAATCTGGAACCCAGATCTCCCGGATCATCAAGCGTCTCCACATGCATGGCCTGATCAAGAGGGTTCGGGGTACTTATCGGTATTATCTCACTCTCCTCGGCAAGAAGGTGGTGACCACCGCCCTGAAGCTGAAAACGCTGGTCGTTATCCCTTCTCTCGCCGAACCTATAACAGTTGGAATCTAACTTTGTGACCATTTTGAGATCAACTCAACTTGTAAGGGACTAAGGCGGTTATTCTTTCATGGGGTCGGGCCTGTCCCGGGGAGATTCGCAAGGAAAGATGGTTTATCCCAGTCATGCCTCTGGAACTATTTCCTCGCAGGCCTCTCTTTGCGGAGGATAGGCGGAAGGATGATTAGAAAACTGTGATCCCGCCGAGCCTGATGATCCGAATTCCTTCAGCCTGATCCCCAACCAGCACAAATAACTGGGAATGAGCAAGGGAGAGATCGAGGTTGACAAAGAGCCCGATAAGATTATAAGAAAAGATATACCATGGCGAACCCGAAGCGGCAGGAAATCCCGCGGGGCAATCCCGATGGAGGATTGACGCCAGAGGAGTGAAGGAGGAAGAACGATGGGCGCCTCAGATGTCGCCGCCAAGGGAAAAAAGCCGGCCGGGAGCACGGAAAAGAAGAAAGGGCCGCGGGAGGCCTACACGAGTTTCGGTGAACCGGTTAAAGTTTCTTACGGACCGAAGGACCTATCCGGGTTTGATTATGAGCAGGACCTGGGAGATCCCGGGGCCTACCCCTTTACCCGGGGCATCTACCCCACCATGTACCGCAGCCAGCTCTGGACCATGCGCCCCTACGCCGGCCTGGCCACGGCGGAGGAGACCAACGAACGGTTCAAGTTCCTGCTCAAGAGCGGGCAGACGGGATTGAGCCTGGCCTTCGATCTTCCCACCCAGCTGGGCATGGATTCGGACGATCCCCCGGCCCGGTACGATGTGGGCAAGCTGGGAGTAGCCGTGGACACGCTGGATGACATGGAACGGCTCTTTGACGGGATCCCGCTGGACAAGATGAGCACTTCCTTCACCATCAACTCCACCGCGGCCATCATTCTGGCCATGTATGTCCTGGTGGGAAAGAAGCAGGGAGTTTCCCCCGAGGCCCTCCGGGGGACCGTGCAGAATGACATCCTGAAAGAGTACGTGGCCCGGGGGACCTGGATCTTTCCCCCCAAGCCCTCCATGCGCCTCATCGCCGACACCATCGAGTACTGCATCAATCACATCCCCCGGTTCAACCCCATCAGCGTGTCGGCCACGCACCTGTGCGAGTACGGGGCCAGGGCCGAACAGTCCGTTTCTCTTCCCTTCCTGAACGCCCTGGCCTACATCGAGGAGGTGTTGAAGCGGGGGTATTCTGTCGACCAGATCGCCCCGCTGATCGTCTTCCACATGGCGGTGGGGGGGAGAAACTTCCACCTTTTCGAAGACGTGGCCAAGCTGCGGGCCGCCCGGCGGCTCTGGGCCCGGCTCATGAAAGAACGTTACGGGGCCCAGAATCCGGAGTCCATGCGCCTGAAATTCTCCACCGGCGCCCTGGGGGGAGGCATGACCGCCGCCGAGCCCCTGAACAACATCACCCGGGGGGCGCTCTTCGGGCTGGCCGCGGTCCTGGCCGGGACCCGCTCCCTGAACATGGGCTGCTTTGATGAAGCCTACGCCATCCCCTCCGATTTGGCCATCCGCACCGCCCTGCGGGTGCAACAGATTCTGGCCTACGAGACCGGAGTGACGGATACGGTGGATCCCCTGGCCGGCTCTTATTACGTGGAGTCCCTGACCAACCAGATGGAAGAGAGGATGCGCAAGACCATGGCGGACTATGAAAGCCGGGGGGGCATCGTCAAGGCCATCGAGGAAGGGACTTTGCAGAGAGACCTGGCCCGGCAGAGCTACGAACTGCAGGAGAAGATCTCCAAGGGGGAAAAGGTCCTGGTGGGAGTCAACCGCTTCACTTCCAAGGAAGAGGAGAAGCCCATCGAGGTGTACCGGGCCAACCCCAAGATCCGGGACGCCCAGACCGCCAGGCTGAAAGAGGTGAAGGCGAAGAGGGATTCGAAGAAGGTTCAGGGAGCCCTTGCGGCCCTGCGCCAGGCCGCGGAGAAGGAGGAAAACATTTTCCCGACCCTCTTCCCGGCGGTGGAGGCGCGGGCCACCGTGGGCGAGATCATCTCGGCTTTGAAACAGGTGTTCGGGGAATACCAGGAGCCGAGGACCATTTAACTTGAGGGGGCAGAGACGGTACAGATTTTTTATTGGGACACGGCTGAACGCGGATAAACACGGATAACTTCCAGAGAAAAAATAAGAACAACTGAAAAATGGGAGCCTAGCTCAGCAACACTCCCTCCCGAAGATTTGATTTTTGCAGTCGGGCAATTCCAGAAATCCCCCCTTCGCCCCCCTTTTCTAAAGGGGGGGTTGGGGGGGATTTCAGAGACCCGTTTGCAAGCACCGAAAATTTAGAGATTTTGTACAGAAGCAGTAAAGATAATAATTCTATACATTCACCGCCCCGATTGCGGAAGGAGTCAGGAATGACTGAAGGCATACCCATCAGGGTTTTGATCGCCAAGCCGGGTTTGGACGGCCACGACGTGGGGGCGAAGGTGATCGTGCAGAGGCTGCGCAACGCCGGAATGGAGGTCATCTATACCGGCCTGCGGCAGAGCCCGGAGAAGATCCTCTTCGCCGCCATCCAGGAAGACGTGGATGTGCTGGGGCTCTCCATCCTTTCCGGTTCCCACGTGGAGCTGTGCCAGGAGCTGATGGAGGGATTGAGGGAGAAAGGAATCAAGGACCTCCTGGTCATCGTCGGGGGGATCATTCCCAGGGAGGACATCCCCCTTCTCAAATCCAGCGGGGTCGACGAAGTCTTTCCGGTCCATTCCACGCTGGAAGGAATTGAGAAATTCATCCGCGATCAAGTGTCCCGCCGGAGAGGGGAGGGAAAATGACCGCTCCTTTATCGGGCGTACGGGTGTTGGATTTGTCCCAGATGCTGGCCGGGCCCTTCGGCTCCATGATCCTGGCCGACCTGGGGGCCGAGATCATCAAGATCGAAAAACCCGGTGAAGGCGACATCGGGAGAGGGATGCCTCCCCATTTTTTCCACGGGGAGAGCGTCTATTTTCTCAGCGTCAACCGGAATAAGAAATCCCTGACCCTGGACCTCAAGGCGAAGGAAGGCCTGGAGATCTTTTACCGGCTGGTGAAAGTTTCCGACGTGGTCTTCGACAATTTCCGCCCCGGGGTGGTGGAGAAGCTGCGCATCGACCATGAGACGCTGAAGAAGATCAACCCCCGGATCCTCTCCTGCTCGGTCTCGGGGTACGGGCAGACCGGGCCCTTCAAGGACCGCCCGGCCTTCGACCTGATCATCCAGGCCCGGGGCGGGATCATGAGCTACACGGGAGAGCCGGGCCGCATGCCGGTCCGCATGGGGGCCCCCATGGGGGACCTGACCGGGGGAGTCTACGCCGACCACGGGGTCATGGCCGCGCTTTACCAGCGTGAAAAAACCGGCCAGGGGCAGCGCATCGACATCAGCCTTCTCGACAGCCAGCTCTCCCTCCAGATTTACCGCGGCCTCTACTACCTCTATGGCGGGGAGGTCGCCCAGCCGGTGGGTTCCGGCCATGTTTCGGCCAATCCCATCCGGGCCTTCAAAACCAAGACCTTCGACATCGTCATCGACGCCAACACGGACAAATTCTTCCAGGAGCTGGTGGGGGCCATGGACCGTTCCAACCTGGCCGCCGACCCCCGCTTCGTCACCCGGGTCGACCGGTTGAAGAACAAAGAAGCCCTCTACGTCATTCTGGAAGAGATCTTTTTGCAGAAGACGGGGGAGGAGTGGCTGGAGCTGCTGGAGGGGCGCCTGCCCGCCGGCCCGATCAACACCGTGGATATGGCCCTGAGCGATCCCCAGATCCTGGCCCGCAACATGATCGTGGAAACCACCCACCGCTCGGGAGAGAAGATGAAGCTCCTGGGGACCCCGATCAAAATGTCGCCCGCGGGAGAGCCGCAGTTCACCCCGCCCCCGGCCCTGGGAGAGCACACCGAGCAGATCCT
>JAPLIW010000334.1 GCA_026388915.1 Deltaproteobacteria bacterium | reverse complement strand
ATTGGGACTCCGGGTGAACATCGGCCACGGCCTGGATTTTCAGAACGTCGCACCCTTCACCTCGGTCCCCCAGATCGAAGATTACAGCATCGGCCACAGCATCATCGCCCGGGCGGTTCTGGTCGGCCTGGACCGGGCAGTGCGGGAAATGAAGGAACTGATCACAAAATAAGATACTGGATTCTGGATACTGGATATTGGAAGACAGACGGGAAATTGCTGATTATGGCTTCTGAATTCCTGATTCAGTACCAGCATCCAGTATCTAGCATCCAGTATCGGGAATTTGTCATGATCTACGGCATCGGATTGGACATGGTCAAAGTGAGTCGGATCAAAGAGGCCCTGAAGCGTTGGGGAGAAAGGTTTCAAAATAAGGTCTTTACCCCGGGAGAAATTCGCTATTGTCTGGAAAAGAAAAACCCCGCGCCCCATTTCGCCGCCCGCTTCGCGGCCAAAGAAGCCTTTGTGAAGGCTCTGGGGATCGGGATCCGGAGGGGGGTGCACTGGAAGGATGTGGAGGTGCAGAGGGGGCCCCTGGGAAAACCTGTTTTGAAAATCAGCGGCCGGGCGGTGGAAATTTGCCGGGATGAAGGACTGGAGAATTTTTTTCTGAGCCTCACCCATGACGGGGATTACAGCGGAGCGATGGTAGTACTGGAAAAAAAGGATCCAGGAGGCAGGAAACAGGATTCAGGAGTCAGGATAAAATATGACGGCCCTAAATCCTGAAACCTGTTTCCTGACTCCTGAAGCCTGGTTCCTGATTCCTGACTCCTGAAGCCTGTTTCCTGACTCCTGAAACCTGAATCCTCTTTCTGTAGAAAGGGTTTTCCCATGAAGGTTGCCACTGCGGAAGTCATGCGCCGGCTGGACCGGAAGGCCATCGAGGAATTCGGAATCCCGGGGTTGGTCCTGATGGAAAACGCCGCCCGGGGAACGGTGGGAGCCATGTTCCGTCATTTTCCCGACCTCCTGAAAAAGCGCGTGGGAATCCTGGCCGGTCGGGGCAACAACGGGGGAGATGCCTTTGCCGTGGCCCGTTACCTCCTGAACCGGGGGGTGGCCTGCCAGGTTTTTCTTCTGGCCGCCCGGGAGGAAGTGCGGGGAGACGCCGCGGCCAACCTGGAGATCCTGAGCCGGATGGGCGGCCCCTTGTTCGAAATCTTGAACCTGGAGGAGTGGGAGTCTCGCAAAGAAAAAGTCGCCGCCAACGATCTTCTGGTCGACGGCATCCTGGGGACCGGCCTCAAGGGGGGAGTGAAGGGGTTCTTCCAGGAGATCATCGAATTCGTGAATTCCCTGGGGAAGCCCGTGGTGGCCATCGATATTCCTTCGGGCCTGGACTCCGACAGCGGGCAGGTTCTGGGGGCCTGTATTCAGGCGACGCTGACCGCCACCTTCGGCCTTTTGAAACGGGGGCTTTTGATTCTTCCCGGAGCGCGATACGGCGGAAGGATCGTCCTGGTGGATATCTCCCTTCCGCAATCCGCGGTGGAATCCGAGGCCATCAGGGACCATCTGCTGGAAGGGGCGGATTTCCTGCCCTTGCTGCCGCCCCGCAACCCGGAGGCCCACAAGGGGGATTTCGGCCATCTCTTCGTCCTTTCCGGGTCTCCGGGGAAGACCGGGGCCGCGGCCATGGTCTGTCAGGCGGCGCTGCGCGTGGGAACCGGTCTGGTCACCCTGGGGATCCCCGAAAGCCTCAACCCCATCCTGGAAGCAAAACTCACCGAGCCCATGACCGAGCCTCTGCCGGAAACCAAAGAGAAGACCCTGGCACTTACCGCCCACTCGAGAATCATGGAACTCTGCGGCCGCAAGACCGCTCTGGCCATCGGCCCGGGCCTCTCC
>JAPLIW010000737.1 GCA_026388915.1 Deltaproteobacteria bacterium | reverse complement strand
GGACTTTGGACTCGGCAGGAATTTCCATTTTCGATTGGGACGCAGATGAAGGAAGATTTACTGCATTTTAAAAGCAACGAAATTTATGGGACACAGATAAACACAGATGAACACAGATAAAGATTTCTTGAAGTCAGAAATAAATCCTTTAGGTGTTAAAATCTGTGTAATCTGTGTTCATCTGTGTCCAATTCGCTTTTGCTTTTTTCCTTCACCCACGGGGATCTGCGTGCTACTGCAGCTTTTCCCCGCACTGATTGCAGAACACCGCTTCCTCCAGAGCCTTCGTGCCGCACTTGGCGCACACCCGCTCGGACTTCTCCATCTTGGCCCCGCAGGACATGCAGAATTTGGCCTCGGGGGGAAGGTCCTCGCCGCACTTCAGGCACTTGTTGACTTTGAGGATCTGGTTGCCGCAGCTGGGGCAGAACCGGGCCTCGTAGGGAATCTTGGTGAAGCACTTGGGGCATTCGAGCTTCTTGCGGCTGGGCGTGCCCTTGCTCCCCTCTTCCATGGTCTTCAGGAGAAAGCCGGGCAGCATCATTCCCAGGCCGGCTCCCACCCCCAGGCCCATGCCCGAGCCGGCCGCGGCGCCGGCCGCTCCTCCTCCTTCGGCTTTGGCCGCGTCGCCCATGGCCTTGGCGGCTTTGTACTTCAGGAAGTCATCCAAGCTGCCCACGGCCTGCATTCCGCTCCGTTCATCGATCATCTTCTGGACGTCATCGGGAGGGGTAATGCTGTTTACGAAAAGGTCCACCAGCTCCAACCCGTACTTCTGGAAGTCCTGGCCCACCAGGGCCTTCAGGGCCACTCCGAACTCGGTGTACTGGCGCGGAAGTTCAAAGATGCTCTTCAAGGCCTCCCCCAGGAGGTCATTCAGCCGGGAAACGATGACGTCCCGAAGGTAATCGGAAATTCCCTCCGTCTCAAAAATCCCCTGAGTCCCGACGAGGGTATTGATGAACAGAAGAGGTTGGATGACGCGCATGGTGTAGTTCCCAAAGGCCCGAAGCCGGACGATCCCCAGTTCCTGGTCCTTGAAAGCCACGGGTTCCTTGGTCCCCCACTTCAGATGGGTGAAGACCTTCAAGTTCACATAGAGGATCTCGATCCGGAAGGGGCTCTTGAAGCCGAAGGGAAAGCTCAGAGCCTTGGTCAACATGGACAGATTCTGGGTGGACAGGGTGTGCCTGCCGGGGCCGAGAATATCGTATCCTTTCCCATCCCGGAAGAAGACCGCGGCCTGGTTCTCCCGCACCACGAGCTGGGCGCCGAACTTGATCTCGGCGGACCCCGTTTCGGGAATCCGGTGGACCATCTCCCGGCCCGACTCGTCGAACCACTCAATCACTTCCAGAAACTGGCTCTTACTAAGGAGTCCATTTTAGTCTAAACATGAATTGGAGGGCGTTGCCTTTTAAAACCCTCGAACTGGACTCCGGCTTTCGCCGGAGTGACGAACGTTAGAAAGGCATGGTTCTTGGTTGTCATTCCGGCGGAAGCCGGAATCCAGGATGATGAAAAGACAGAATTCCTGTCCAGATAATTATGGCCTCATTAGTAAGTGCCTTAGGTTAACAAAAATTTTCTTTGTGAAATTAAAAAATTTATGCCCTGAATTTTATCCGTGTTTATCCGCGTCCCATTAAATCTTTGGTCCTTAGGTCTTTTTATTTGTCTTGGGGTGGCGCGGGAGCCGCCATGATCAGCTCTTTCCGCCGGTTGAACTGCTTCTCCAAGGCATCCAGGAACGCCTCCGCCTCCTCGATCTTTTTCTCCCGGGCAAAGGCCGAACTGGCCTGCCCCACCTCTTCCACCCCTTTCTGGATCTTCTCCAGATCGTCGGCCAGCAGGAGGTCGAAGGAGTAAAGGCGGTCCAGCTCATCCTCCCGGATCTTCTCCAGGTCGAAGATCCCGCTGTAGCCATAGCTGGCGTACCGGATCGTATCCGCCATCTGCTGGAGGCGGGAAGAGAAGCGGTCCAGTTTGGCCAGGGACTCCATCTGCCCCTTGGTGGTTAAATCCAGAGCGATCTTTTTAGCCAGAGAGCGGGAATCCTGCAGGCGGGAAGCCAGGTGCTCCCGGAGCTTCTTATCCGTCTCCCTGCGGTGCTCGCGTTCCTTGTAGGTGCGGACACCCGGAATTTTCCTCATCCAGGTCTCGATGCGATCCGCCAATCCTTTCGGCTTGTCCATGGGACCTCCCTGACTCGGGTTTGATCGTATGCCGTCGATGAACCTGCCGTCATCGGCGATTATTCCATGGGGATGGTAAGGTATTTATGGCATATCGGCGAGTTTTCGAAAATCATGAAGCATTTTCGGGCGATGGCTCTCCGGCGCGGGGGGCGGCCGGAAACGGGGGGAGGGGGATTTTTCCCTCCCCCTGAACGGTTTTTACCACAACCCGAGTACCTTCCACCAGGGGAAGCCCACTCCCATCCAGATGACGATGTTGATGACGGAGATGAGCAGCCCAAATGACCACCAGGTTTTCTGGTCAACGTACCCCGCGTTGAAATAAATGGGGGCGGGACCCGTGCCGTAATGGGTAATTCCGGCACACAAGGAGGAGAAAAAGGCAAGGGTAAGCGCGGCCAGGAAAGGCGGGGCCCCGGCTGCTATGATCACCGCCAAAAAGGGCGGGAACAGAGCGGTCGTATGAGCGCTCAGGCTGGCAAACCCGTAGTGGCTGTAAAAATAGACCAGGATCAGGATGATCAGGGCGGCAAACCATCCCATTCCGGCCACGCTGCCTCCCGCCGCGTTGGCGAACCATTTCATGAGCCCTAGCGTGTTCAGCTGGCCGGCCATCATGACCAGCCCTCCAAACCAGAAGAGGGCATCCCAGGCGCCCTTTTCGGACAGGACATCATCCCATCGGATTACCCCAGTTACCAACATGACGCAAACGCCGAGGAGGGCCACGACCGTCGCATCGAGCTTAGTCCATTCCCCGGTAACCCAGAGCGTTAGGATGACCAGAAAGACAGCGATCATCTTTTTTTCCCTCCCGCTCATGGACCCCATCTTTTGCAGCTCCGTGTGGGCCAATTGCGACGCCTGGGGAGTCTCTTTGATCTCGGGCGGGTACAGTTTATAAAGAAGGTAGGGCACGATGGCCAGCGAGATCAAGCCGGGCACGATGGCCGCCAAGAACCATGTCCCCCAGGAGAGGGAGACGTTGGCCGTCTTTTTGGCCAGTTCAACAACCAACGGGTTAATGGCACAGGAGGTCATGAACATGGCCGAAGTGACCACCACTCCCTGGTATTCCATCTTCATCAGATAGGAACCAATTTTGCGGGATGTGTCTCCCGGCTCCGACCCGAAGGTGCTGCAAAGGGAACGGACGATCGGGTATAAGATCCCCCCGGCCCGGGCCGTGTTCGAAGGGGTGGCGGGCGCGAGGACCAAATCGCTCGCCTCGATGGCATAGGCTAACCCCAGCGTCTTTCGGCCGAAAGCCCTGATGAAATTGAAAGCGATCCTTCGCCCCAGGCCCGTGATGATGAATCCTCGGGCAATCAAAAAAGCGGCTACGATCAGCCATACCGTGCTGTTGGCGAAGCCCGACAGCGCCGCGCCGACTTTGAGAACTCCGGTCAAGGCGGTCATCATCACCCCGATGATAACCACCGCCCCCATGGGAATGGGAGTCAGGATGAGCCCGACAATGGTGGCCACGAAAATGGCCAGGAGATGCCAGGCTTCCGGTTTGACTCCGGTCGGCATGGGGGAGAACCAAATGATAACCCCAACGATGACAACGATGAGCCCTCGTTTGATCGCCCCGCCCACATCACGCTCCTTCCCGTTCATAAACCCCTCCTTTCCCGTCGATTTGGGTCTTCGGATTAAGTTTCTTTTTACATTTCCATAATTTCTTTGTCAAGCTCTGATTTAGGGAAAAGCATTCGGTTAAAATGAATCCTTCTGCCGCAAATCCTGGAAGCTTTCCTCCGGGGAGCGCTTTATCCTTGACCCCCATCCCCTCGTTTCTTATAATTTGGTATAAGAAAAGGTTTTTCCAAAATTATTGAAAGCAAAAGGAAATCGTCATTCCGGGCAAGCGAAGCGCGACCCGGAATCCAGTCCCGCCGAAGGCGGCATTCAAGCAATTCTGGATTCCGGCTTTCGCCGGAATGACGGAGCAGGTGGTTTTTTCCAATACTCGCAGAAGAGGTTATCAACCCCTTTAGGATGGAATGGGTCTTCCGCAGGCAGATCAGCCTCCTCATCACTCCCGATTAGAAATATTAGAAATAAACACCCCCATTATGGACAGGAGGATTCAGATTGATCTCTAAAGAAAAGTTGACGGAAGTGATTGTTGATCTCCTGAAAAAAGCTTCCATTCGCCTGCCCCGGAGCGTGAAAGACGAACTGCAGAAGGCTCTGCGCCGGGAAGAGGAGGAAGTGACCAGACATCAGCTGGAAACCATTCTGGAAAATATCTCCATCGCCGAGGACCGGGACATTCCGGTGTGCCAGGACACGGGCGTTCCCATTTTCTTCGTGAAGGTGGGGAGGAACTGGTCGGCCATCAGTGAGGCCGCGGCGGCCATCACCGAAGGGACCGTGAAGGCGACCAAGGCAATTCCCCTGCGGGAAAACGTGATTCATCCTCTCACCAAAGAAAACTCCGGAACCAACACCGGCTGGAGAATGCCTTTTATCTATTATGAAATGACTCCGGAAGACTTCAGCGAGATCCAGGTTCTGCTCAAAGGATTCGGGTCCGAAGCCAAAACCTCCCTGGCCTACATTCCCACCTCGGAGGACGTGATCAAGGGAACCCTCAAGTTCGTGCTCGACTGTGTCCGCAAAGGATTCGGAGAACCCTGCCCGCCCTATATCCTCGGAGTGGGAATGGGGGGGACGTCGGACATTGCCGCCCTGCTGGCCAAGAAAGCCTTTCTGCGGCTCCCCCTGGGGAAAAAGAACCCCGACCCGGCGGCCGCGGACCTGGAGGAGAAGCTTCTGAAGGCGGTGAACGCCACGGGCATCGGGGCCATGGGCATGGGAGGAAAAACCACGGCTTTGGCGGTCCACGTGGAACTGTGCGGAACTCACTCTGCCGCCGTGCCCGTGGTCGTGGCCATCCAGTGCTGGGCCGACCGGCAGGCCGCGGTGAGAATCCATTCGAACGGGACTTTTGAATTTCTGGAGGAAAGAAAAAATGGCTGAATACGAGCTCACCGTGCCCCTTCGCGAAGAAGAGATCCGCCGCCTCAGGGCGAAAGATACCGTGTATGTCAGCGGTGAAGTGTTGACCGTGCGGGATATGGCCTATGAACGGATTCTAAGCGCCCTCGATTCCCATGAGGGGCTGCCTTTCAGCCTGCAGGGCAAAGCCATCTGGCACGCCGGCCCCATCACCAGGCAAAGGGGAGGGAAATGGGAGCCCGTTTCCGTGGGCTCCACCACCAGCTCGAGGTTCACCGGCCCGGCGTCCCGATTGATCGAGAAGATGGGAGTGAAAATGGTCATCGGGAAAGGGTTTATGGGGCCGCAGGCTCTGGAGGCGTTTCAAAAATACGGGGCGGTGTATGCGCATACCACCGGGGGAACGGCCGCCTATTACGCCAGCCAGATCCCGGAGATCCAGGCGGTTCACTGGCTGGATCTGGGGATGCCCGCGGCGGTCTGGGTTTTGAAAGTGAAGCGGCTGGGGCCCCTGATCGTGGCCATGGACTCCTACGGTAAGAATATTTTCGATGAGCTTCAATCCCGGGTGGACGATTCCCTGAAACGGATTTTCGCGGATTTAAAAATCGACCCCCAGCACAAATATCTGTGGTGGCCCTGATCCGAAGGATAGAATATGAAGTTTCGAGTTTCGAGTTTCGGGTTGCGAGTTTCGGTTTTTTTAACCCGAAACCTGAAACTCGAAACCCGAAACTTCTTTTAGTATCGGACCCGCACTTTGTACCGGACCTTGACTTCCTGTCCCTTGGCCACGGGCACAATAAAGCGGATTAAGTTCGCCTGAATTTTCTCGTAGGAATGGGTGTTGGAGATCATCTGCCAGTCCCCGGGAACGGGCTCTTCCACCAGGATCCTGACCTCCTCATTCTTCTGGTTTCTCAGGGTTACCTCCATGGTAATTTCATAGATCCGGGTCTCCAGTTGCTTAAAGTCAATCTGGGCTTTCTCCGCGGCTACATCGAAGACCTCCCCGACTTTCACTTTGATCTTCTCATTCTTGGCGGTGTGGTCGATCCGGTCTTCACCGGTAAACTGCAGGGTCCCTTCCTTGTCCTCCTTGTATACGCGAACGATCCCCCGGGGGAGCGGGTTCCCCAGTCGGTTCTCCTGTCGGTTCACCAGTTCCAGGAAAACCCCCACCTTCTGCTTCTGGCCCCGGGCATCGTACCGGCTCCAGTAATAATGGGGTTGGCCCTGGAGGATGTAGAGTTTATTCACCGGAACCTGGGGAGCGTTGAAGAGAAGCATCTGCTTGGTCTCGTTGTCCCGAAGGGTCGTTCCCCGCTCCAGCGTGTAAAGGTGGTATTCAAAGAAAGACTCCTCCCGAAACTGGGGAGGGGCCGCCTCTTTGGCGGCGGCGGCCGCCCGGGGTGCGGGGGAGTAGGCCATTCTCTCCTCCCGGGCCCGCTGGACATCCCCGGCCACCAGTCGAAGCAGGGCGTTCCGGTAAGTTGCCCCGCTTCGATTCTCCAGGGTCACCCACCCGGTCAGGTCAATCTGGGAATCGGAAGGATTGAGAATAGCGAGGTAATCGGCCTTCCAGTTGAGGCCCCCGCTCAGATAGGTCACTTCCATCCTCTGCGGCTGGGCCAGCTTGTTCTCCAGGAGCCATAAAAGGGCGGGCTGGAGGCTGAGACCCTCCGGAATCTTGGATAGGACGATTCGTCCGGGATGCCCGAGGGATATCTTCTCCCCGATCTGAAAGACGTTTCCCCCCTGGGTAGAAAGGAGGGTTGCCTCCACGGTCTCTTCTTTCTTGCTCTCGGGGTTCAGCCAGACCAGGTCGACCTTCTGGCCCACGAATTTCTCCAGCAGCTTCTGCGGGCTCACCAGGTCGTATTCATAATTCTGCTCCAGAATATTCAGGCTGGTGCCGTCGATCAGGGATTTCAGGGTGACGCTGGCAGGCTCGATCTTGCCGGGCACATCCATGAATTTCAGGGTGTGGACCCCCTGCTGGATATAGACCAGCCGGGTTTCTTTCACCAGCCCGAGGTTTGAATTGTAGATGGTGAGGGCCACGGTCTGCTGGTCCTTGATCATACTGGTGTGG
>JAPLIW010000422.1 GCA_026388915.1 Deltaproteobacteria bacterium | reverse complement strand
GCTCATCGACATAAATTTGTTTCAAGTCGCTAGAAGTAAAACCATCGGTTTCAAAACCCCTTCGGAGATTAGGAATGGGAACAATATCAACCTCTAACCTAAATTCAGCAATTTCCTCTATGGGAATCGGAATGGTCCCCGAAGGGTGGTACCGGGATAGAAACTCCTCTGCCTTTTGGGTGATTATCTCATAACGAAGATATTGAATATCCAACCTGGGCATTATGCTTTTCGAATTACCTCCACAAGCTCCTCCAGTTTTTCTTTAGAAATCTTTTGACCCCTGATAGTTCGGAATACCAGTGGGAGCCTTTTCATAAGATTTTCGTCGCTCAGAATGTCTGCTGGAATTTTTCCGGAATCGGCTGCAGCTAAATCAAAGAATTCATACCATTCGGGGCCTCCCTTCCTGATCCTCAAATAGGAAGCATACTGTTCAAGTTTCTCCCTAGACTGGGGAGGGGGCAATAACCCTCTTTCCAGTTTGCTGATGTTTCCCGGATCCACGTTGTTTTTGATACAGAATTGGCGCAGAGAGAGTCCCCTCTTCTCCCTCATTTTCTTAAAAAACTGACCAAACGTCACCGGTGCGCCCATTGAATTCCCCCCCTTTCTATCTCCTTTGCCTGTTGTAATAATAATACAACAGGCCTAAAACATAGTCAAGACAATTTTATCCAGAAGTGCTTTTTGACATGCCTATCTCCTAGATCAAACCTCCTGAAGAGGGAGGAGAGGGGGAAGAATGGGACATAGTTCCGTTGGTTCCAATATTTGGACCAAAGGCCCATTGAGAAATAAAGTTACAATCCTGATCCTGGATGGGACTACTTTGTTGGAAGAAAGGCTATGGTATAGGGGGTTAATCCTGAAGGATGATTGGAGGCGAAGGTCTTCAATAGGACGGCCATCCGGGAGAATTGATCGCCTGGAATGGTATAGGGAATGATAAGGATTCCGTAATGGGGTTTACGGTCGTTGAAAAATCGGAGGGTGAGTTTAATAAAATCATCTCGATTCCGGGTTACCAAGCATCTCTTCTCTTTGCCCGCAAACTCAAGCTGCTGCAAATCCGACGCCTCAACCGCTCCAATCTCATGGGCGCTTAGAGCGTCCACTCCATTTTTTCTCAGAATATCGGCGATCTTCGGGCTGAGGTCTTCATCGAGATAGAATTTCATGCGGGTGGGCTCATAAAGGGATAGCGTTTCCGGATCTCTTCTTGACTCCAGCGCTGATTCTTTTCGATTTGCCGGTCAATTTCCTCGGGATAAGCGGAGTAAAAGGCCAGGGCCGCCCGAAGCTGTTCGGCCGATAGCCAGTGGTAGGATTTCTTGAGTCTTCCGGTGTCTTTCTTCAAGCTCTGATAGGTAGCGATAATCTCCCAGACTTCGATGCCGCTCCCGGCAACCCGGGCGGTCCTGCCGCTCATCCCCTCAGCAAACACAATCCCTGGGCAACGTCTCATTTTGATGGCCTCCTCCAGGAGATCCTTGGTAACAGCGGAAAAGTCTTTCCCTGAGTCCTGAGCCATTCGCTCAATCTCCCGCAAGGTTTCCTGGGGCAATCGTAGGCTTTTCTGTACACCGGCCATGATTCAACCTCTCTTTTTATCTGTCGCTATCGTTTGTTTATATATTACGCCGTAGGACAATGGATGTCAATAGCATTCACTAGAGGGAAGCAGCTTTCCCTCAAGCTGCCACCAATGGTTTTGAGAAATACCTGGAAGACCTTGGAACGATCGTGGGGTATAATGAGCAAAAAGGGAATAAGAATTTAAGGAGTCCTGAATGCCAACCCCCGATGCCCCATTCAAAATCGCCGCCGTTCAGGCCTCTCCCGTTTTTCTGGACCGGGAGGCGACGGTGGAAAAAGCCTGCCGGCTGATCGCCGAGGCCGCAAGCCAGGGCGCCCGCCTCATCGTATTTCCGGAATCTTTCATCCCGACCTACCCGGATTGGGTATGGGCCGTTCCCCCGGGAAGAGAAAGAATCCTCAACCCGCTGTACGCTGATTTTCTGGCCAATGCCGTCGATGTTCCCGGCGCGTCGACCGAACAACTTGCCCAGGCCGCACGAAAGGCCGGTGCTTACATCGTCATGGGCGTCACCGAGAGGGACACCGCGGCCAGCGGGGCAACCCTCTACAACACCCTGCTCTACTTCAGCCCTGAAGGTGCCCTGATGGGCAAACATCGGAAGCTGGTTCCCACGGGGGGCGAGCGGCTGATCTGGGCCTACGGCGACGGCAGCACGCTGGAGGTCTATGACACTCCGCTGGGAAAGATCGGCGGGCTGATCTGCTGGGAGAATTACATGCCCCTGGCCCGGTACACGATGTACGCCTGGGGCACCCAGATTTACATCGCCGCCACCTGGGACCGCGGGGAAACGTGGCTTTCCACATTGCGGCATATTGCCAAAGAAGGACGGGTCTACGTCATCGGGTGCTGCATCGCCCTGCGCAGCGCAGATATCCCCGACCGGTTGGATTATAAAGAAAAATTCTATCCCGGGTCCCGGGAGTGGATCAATGAGGGCGACAGCGCCATCGTGAACCCGGAGGGGGAATTCATCGCCGGGCCGGTCCGGATGAAAGAAGAGATCCTGTATGCCGAAGTGGACCCCCGCCAGATGCGGGGCCCCAAGTGGATGCTGGATGTGGCCGGCCATTACGCCCGGCCGGACGTGTTCGAGCTCATTGTCCACCGGAAGGCCCACCCGATGATAAGAGTCGCCGAAGACCGTGACCCGGGCATAGCATCAAGTTCTTATCCCCCCCACCCTAAGCCTCCCCCATCAAGGGGGAGGAGATCGGGGGGAGGCAAACGCAAAAAATGATTGCCAGAAAAATGAACTCTATCATTCTCTCCAGGATCAAGATATGATCCGCACCTGTGATCCGGGGGAATTCGAAGGGATCTACGAAATCATCAACGATGCCGCCCAGGCGTATCGAGGGGTGATCCCTGCGGACCGGTGGAAAGATCCTTACATGCCCCGGGAAGAACTCCGGCACGAAATCCATGAGGGGGTTGTTTTCTGGGGATATGAAGAAGAGGGTCGCCTGTTGGGGGTAATGGGACTTCAGCAGGTCCAGGATGTAACCCTCATCCGCCACTCCTATGTCCGGACCGCCCGGAGGAATCAGGGTATTGGGGGGAAACTGCTGTTCCACTTGAAAGCTCAAACCGACCGCCCTCTTCTGGTTGGGACCTGGGCCGCCATCGACTGGGCGATACGGTTTTATGAAAAGCACGGGTTCCAGCTGGAATCGCCCGAGGAGAAAAATCGGCTGCTCAAAAAATATTGGTCCATCCCGGACCGCCAGGTGGAAACTTCCGTTGTTCTGGCCGACCCCAAATGGTTTGCGATAAGCAAACAAAATGGGGGAGGGATGGGGAGATGACCCAATGGAAAAGAAGCCAAGCAAGGAGCGCCGCCCATGAAGATCCCCGAGTTTAAAGACGTGCTGCTGGCCCAATGCCGGATCCGGCCTTACCTCCGCCGAACTCCTCTCCACAGTTACCCGGCTGTCAATCAACTGGTGGGCACCGAAGTCTTTATCAAGCACGAGAATTACCAGCCCGTGGCGGCTTTCAAGGTCCGGGGAGGGATCAATCTGATCTCCCAGCTGAGCCCGGAGGAACGTAAGCGGGGGGTCATTTCCGCCTCCACTGGAAACCACGGCCAGTCGGTGGCCTTTGCGGCCCGGAGATTCGGCGTTCAGGCCCGGATCGTGGTACCCGAGAAGGCCAACCCGGGAAAAGTGGCGGCCATGCAGGGGATGGGGGCGGAAGTGATTTTTCACGGGGCCGCTTTCGATGAGGCCCGCCTTCATTGCGAAGCCCTGGCCCAGGAAAGGGGATACCGCTACATTCATTCGGGAGACGAACCCCTGCTCATCGCCGGGGTGGCCACCGAAGTCCTGGAGATGCTGGAGGACCAGCCGGACATGCAGGTGATCTTCGTCCCCGTGGGAGGAGGGAGCGGAGCGGCCGGGGCCTGTATTGTGGCCCGGGTCGTGAACCCCCGGATCCGAGTAATCGGGGTTCAATCGGAAGCTTCTCCAGCGGCCTACCAGTCCTGGAAGCAGAAAAAAATGGTGGAAGCCCCCAACCGGACCTCCGCCGAGGGGCTGGCCACCGGAACCGCTTTTGCTCTTCCCCAGGCGATCCTGTGGGAGTATCTGAAGGATTTCATCCTTCTTGCCGACCGGGAGATTCTTCGGGCCATGGCCTGGATGGTGGAGCGGGCCCATACCCTGGCGGAGGCTGCCGGAGCGGCGCCTTTGGCCGCCGCCTACCGGTTGCGGGAAGAGCTGAAGGGGATCAAGGTCGGCCTGGTCTGTTCCGGGGGAAACACTTCCCTGGAACAATTGAAACAAGCCCTTTTAAATGCGGAGTGCGGAATGCGGATTGCGGAATAAAAAACAGCCCTGGCAAATGCGGAATGCGGAATAAAATGTTTTGTCTTCCATTCCGCATTCCGAATTCCGCATTCCGCATTTAAAGGGGGGGGAGGAATCCATGGCCAAGGCGATTGAGCAATTGCCCTCCGGGATTACAGTTGGTCATGCCGGTCTGGGATACCGG
>JAPLIW010000681.1 GCA_026388915.1 Deltaproteobacteria bacterium | reverse complement strand
CCTCCCAGCAGAAAAAGGACCACTTCTTCCGGAGGGAGCACCAGCGGGAGGGCAAAGGAAAGAGAATCGGGCCGCCAGCTGCCCTGGTAATACTTGTTCTCTTCGGGGTTGTAGAGACGGATTTCTTTCCCGTCCGTTACCGGGTAGAGGAGAGGGGTTCCCAGGGGACTCAGGCTCTCCACCCGGAGGAACCCGGGTCGCCGGGCGAAAAGGACCTGCTGGTTGCTAAAGGATTTTCCCGGGGAAGAAACTCTGACTTGAGCGAGTCCCTTCAGCCCCTGGAGCGCCGCCTGGCGGGCCTTCACCTGCTGGAAGACATCTTCCGCCGGGGGGACCACCGGGGGCAGGAGGGGAAGAGTCGCGCAGGCGCTGAAGAGAAAAGGGGCCAGCAGAAGGAGGAGGAAAGGCCCCGGCTTCATGGACGTTTCTTCTCCTCGCGGAGCTTCTTGATTTTTTCCTGCACTTCGGACTTCTTGGGGTCGAGCTGGAGGGCCCGTTCGTACATCTGGATGGCTTTTTCCGGCTCGTTCTGTTTGGCGTAGGCATCTCCCAGGTGTTCGGCAATGACCGGATCCTCCGGCGCCAATTGATGGGCCTTCTCCAGCTCCGTCACGGCCTTCCCGATCTCTCCCTTTCGGAAGTAAACCCATCCCAGGCTGTCGGTGATGTATCCGTCGTCGGGCTTCAGCTCCAGGGCCCGCCGGATGAGCTTTTCCGCCTCATCCAGGTTGATTCCCCGGTCCGCATAGGTGTACCCGATGTAGTTCAGGGCCTGGGGATGATCGGGCTTGATCTCCAGCGCTTTGCGCATCTGGACGATGCACTCCTGCCAGTTTCCCGCCTTGTCGTACAGGACTCCCAGGCTGAAATAGAGCTTCTCGTCCTGGGGGGCGAAAGACAGGGCTTCTTGGAGGAGGCGGATTCCTTCGGGGTACTGGTTTTTTTTCTCGTACAGAGAAGAGAGAAAGCGGTAGAGGTCGGCGTTGTCCGGTTTCGCCCGAATGGCCGCCTTTAATGCCTGAATTGCTTCCTCGACCTTGTTCTGCTTCTCGAGGATTATGGCCTGCTGGACCTGCGCGTCCACATAGAAAGGGGAGCTGGAAGGGATCTTTTGGAGTTCTTCCATGGCCCGGGCGAAGTCCTTTTTTTCTTCGTGCACGGTGGCCAGGTAGTAACGCACCCGATGATCATTGGGGCGGGAGGAAAGGACCATCGCAAACTGGGCAATGGCGTCGTCGAAACGGCCCTGCTCGAAGTAGATGAGGCCGATCTTGGTCCGGACTTCATGGTTTTGAATGATCAGCTTTTCCGCCGACTGAAACTCGGTCAAGGCGTCATTGAGCTTCTTCTGCCGGATATAAACCTGGCCCAGGCGTTCATGGGCTTCGGCATTCGCCGGATTCATGGCCAGGAGGTCTTTCAGGGACTGGATGGCCTTTTCGCCGTCCCCCTGGATCTCGTAAATAAGGGCTAGGTCCAGGAGGGCCGGCTCAAACTGGGGCCGGATCTGCAATGCCTTCTGGTAGTGGCTTTTGGCCTCATCAAACCGCTTCATCTCGGCGTAGACCCGGGCGAGATAATAGTAGCCCATCAGAGATTGGGGATCGACCTCCAGAAGGGTTTTGAGGTTGGCGACGGCCTGCTCATAATTCTTGGTCTCGGCATTCAACGTCCCCAGGAAGAGGAGGGCTTCCTGGTTCCGGGGATCGATCTGGAGGATGGTCTGGTAGGTTTGAATGGCCTTGTCCCTCTGGTTGGTGGAGAGATAGAGCCCCCCCAGGAGCAGATGGGCCTGGATGTTCCTGGGGTCCGCCTGAACGGCCTGTTCCGCCAGACGCAGAGCTTTTTCGGGAGAACCCTGCTTCAGATAAAGCGCCGCCAGGTGGGTGTGCAAATAAGGGGAGGAGGGGTCCTTTTCCAGGGCCCGCTGGTATTGCTGGAGAGCCTTATCCATCTGGCCGGCGTTCTGATACATCTGGGCCAGGAGAAAGGAATAGTAGGCCTCGGCCTGGGGACCCGGGGGCAGATAATCCGCGCGGGGCGGAATCCGGGGCTTCAGGAGGGGGCTAGTCGTGGAGCAGGAGGCTGCCGCCAGGGAGAGGAGAAGGAGGTAAAAAAAAACCCTTCGGCCGAAGGTCATGAAGATATCCTCTGGTGCTGGAAAATTCTAAAATATCCATTTTCATTCTACTTTTTGGGGGCGGGATTGTCAAATGGGGAATGGGATTAAAAACCCCGTTGCTGGTTCCTCGTTCCTGGTTACTCGTTAAAGGAAAGACCGTTGCTCGTTGCTGGTTAATGGTTTAGGCCTTCAACGAGTAACGAGTAACCAGTAACGAGCAACGGTCTTCCATTCCCCATTTGAATTCCGCTTGGGGTATGGGCTACAATAAATGAGTAAAAGTCATTGGCCGGCCCCGGAAGTCAATGGTTCAGAGAACCAAAGGTGCCGGGGAGGCGGAGGGGAGGAAAAAATGGTTCCGCGAGTGTTGACCGTGGCCGGATCGGATTCCGGGGGCGGAGCGGGAATCCAGGCGGACTTGAAGACGATCACCCTGCTGGGAGGATACGGGATGAGCGCCATCACCGCCCTGACCGCCCAGAATACAAGGGGAGTGAAAGGAATTCATGAGGTGCCGGCCGAATTTGTGGCCCGGCAGATGGATGCGGTCATTTCGGACATCGGAGTGGATGCCATGAAGACGGGCATGTTGAGCAACCCGTCCATCATCCAGGCGGTGAGCCGGAAGATCCGCCAGTGGAAAATCTCCCGGGTGGTCGTGGACCCGGTGATGGTGGCCAAAGGAGGAGCCAGGCTCCTCTCCCCGGAGGGCGAAGAGGCCTTGAAGAAAGAGCTGATCCCTCTGGCCCGGATCATTACCCCCAACATTCCGGAGGCCGAGGTCTTGGCCGGGAGGAAAATCCGGGGTGCGGAAGGGATGAAAGAGGCCGCCCGGAAGATCCGCCGCATGGGGGCCCGCTACGTGCTCATCAAGGGAGGGCACCTTCCGGGAGAGGCTCTGGATGTCTTCTTCGACGGGCGGAATTTCCTCGAATTTTCGGGGCCGCGGATATCTTCTCCCCATACCCACGGGACCGGATGCACGCTCTCGGCGGTCATCGCCCTTGAATTGGCCCGGGGAAGCTCCCCCAGGGAAGCGGTGGAGAAGGCCAAGGCCTTCATTACCTCGGCCATACAGTTTTCTTTCCCCCTGGGAAAGGGAATCGGGCCGGTGAACTCCTATACCCCGGCGGCCCGCGACGGAGAGAGGTATCGGGTGCTCCAAAGCCTCAAAAGAGCTTTCCGCCAGGTCCAGGAAAACAAATTGGGGCACCTCTTTCCCGAGGTTCAGTCGAACCTCGGGTATGGCCTGTCCATGGCCCAGGGTCCGGAAGACGTGGCTGCTTTTCCCGGAAGATTTGTGCGCCTGGGCAAGGAGGTGGCCAGAGTTTCCGACCCGGAATTCGGAGCTTCCCAGCATATCGCCAAGATCATCCTGACGGCGATGCGCTACCACCCGGAGATGCGGTCGGCCATGAACGTGCGCTTGGAAGAGGAAATTCTGGCCCGGGCCAGAAAGGCCGGACTCTCCCTGGGCCATTTCAGCCGCGGGGATGAGCCGGCGTGGGTAAAGCGGCGCGAGGGTTCTTCCCTTTCCTGGGGAGTGGATCAGGTTCTGCGGAAAACGAGGAAGTCTCCCGACATCATTTTTGACCGGGGAGATGTAGGCAAAGAACCCATGATCCGGGTCCTGGGGCGTGACCCGGATGAGGTGGTAGGCAAGGTTCTCCAGCTTTCCTGAAATGCGGAATTCGGAATCCCAAATTTTAAAAACCTTCCTGGTTAACGAATAACGAGGAATCCGCAAAGAGCAAAGGTTTTTATTCCGCATTCCACATTCCCCATTCCGCATTTCCAGGGTGGATTTCCGCCCCGGGTTATAATATGATAAATTATCTGCCGCTTTCCCGGGAGGTTCGAAGATTCACTACCTGAGAGAAGCCCTCCTCAGTATCCGCTGGCTGGATGTCGTCGATATCCTTCTGATCACTTTTGTCTTCTACCGGCTATACGTATGGATTCAGGGAACCCGTGCCCTGCGAATCCTGATCGCCCTCCTGGCCCTCGGCATCTTTTACCCCCTGGCCCGCTGGTCCGGGCTCTTCATCACCAGCTGGATTCTCCAGTACCTCTGGGCCGTCATCCTGGTCATCATCGTCGTCGTCTTCCAGTCGGAGATCCGCCAGGTCCTGGACCGAGTGAGTCCCATCCGGTTCTTCCTGGGGAGGCCCGAGGCCTTTGACCGGATGGTGGTCGAGGACGTGGCCAAGGCCGCCTTCGATCTGGCCCAGCGACGCATCGGAGCCCTGCTCATCTTCAAAAGACAGGATATGCTGGAAGATTATCTCAAAGGCGGGATCCCCCTGGACGGGCGGGTGAGCCATGAAGTCCTCTCCAGCATCTTTTTCCCCCAGTCTCCCACCCATGACGGGGCCGTGGTGATCCAGGGAGGGAGGATCGTCTCCGTGGGGTGCTATCTTCCTCTATCGGAAAACCCCGCCCTGCCCCAGAAATACGGGACCCGCCACCGGGCCGGGATCGGGATCACGGAACGCTACGATGCCATCGCCATCGTCGTGTCGGAGGAACGGGGAGAAGTGTCCCTGGCCGTGAGGGGGCGGATCGAACTCGTGGGGAACGCGGAGGAGCTCAAGAGCCGCCTGGAATCGATGATTGCCACCCCGCAACAGAAAACAAAGGGAAGCTGGCAGGACGCTTTCACCACCAACCTGATTCCCAAAAGCATATCTTTCATCCTGGTCTGCGTGCTCTGGGTCTTCATCGGGGGGCAGCCGAGGGCGGAAATCTGGATGACCGTCCCCCTGGAATACCGGAATATGCCCGCCAACATGGAAATCGTGGGGGACCTGATCAACCGGGTGGAAGTGGGGATCCGCGGCCCTCGGACCCTGATCTCCTCCATCTCCCCCGATCAGTTGAAAGCTCATGTGGACCTGTCCCAATCCACGTCGGGCGTGAACCATGTCCGCCTCACGCCGGACAATGTCCGGGCTCCCCTGGGAACGGAGATTACCAAAGTGGTCCCCTCTTCCGTCCGGCTCCGGCTGGAGGATATCAAATCCCGTTCGGTGCCGGTGAAGGCCCACCTGGTGGGAAAGCTCCTCCGGCCGTTGCGCTTAAAGGGGGTCGTCGTGGAGCCCCCGGAGGTTGTCCTCCAGGGTCCGGCAGGGAGCTTGAAGAAGGTGAGGGAGGTTTTCACGGAACCGGTGGACCTGGGGGAGGTGAAGGAGAACCTCCAGATTTCCGTGGCCCTGGAGATCAATCCTCCCCAGCTTCGCCTGGCTCCGGATCAGCCCTCGCAGGTAACCGTGTCCATCCGGGTGGAAAAAGGAGGCTGAGACCCGAGGAGAGGCCATGGAAGATATTTACAGCGAAATGATCGCCGTTTCCCAGAAGATCGCCGCCTCTTTCCCGCCCCCCCGCTTCTATACCTGCTGCCGCCGGTGGATGACCCTTTCCCGCCGTCTCTTTTCCGAAGACCCGCAGGTTCGGCAATGCCGGGCCGTTGTTCAGCGTGAAGTGAAGAACAACTACGGCCACGGGCTGGAGCATGGGGAGAAGGTGGCGGTGGACGCCGGAGCCCTGATCTGCATCGAGGCCGAAAGGCTCTCTTTCGGAGAGCCGGTAAGGAACCGGGCGGGGGTCCTGGCGCAGATGGCCGGACTCCTCCATGATCTGCGGCGGGGCGAAAAGGATCACGCTCAACTGGGAGCCGCGGCCGCGGAGAAGATCCTCCGGGAGTTTTCGTTTTCCGGGGAAGAGGGCCGGATGATTGTCGATGCCATCGCCAACCACGAGGCCTTTGTGGAGCCCCAAAAAGTCGAGTCCGCCCTGGGTCAGCTGGTAAGCGATGTCCTCTATGACGCCGACAAATTCCGCTGGGGGCCGGACAATTTTACCCTGACCCTCTGGGAGATGCTCCGCTACTCCCATGCCCCTATTGCGAGGCTGATCCACCGGTTTCCGAAGGGGATGAAGGGGATCGCCCGCATCCAGGGCACCTTCCGCACCGAAACCGGGAAAACCTACGGCCCCGAATTCATCGATCTGGGGATGCAGATCGGAGAAAAGATTTTGGAGTTCCTGCAGGAGAGGTTTGCGGCGGAGCTGGCCCAGGGCAGGAAAGAATAGCACCGCAGAGCACGCGGAGAACGCAGAGATTTTTTTTCCTAAAAACGCGCACATAAATCATCTTATGAATATTTCATCCTCTCTCCGTCCTCCCGACTCTCTGCGGCTTATGGTTATTTTCTCATTTTGGAAAATCAAAATCTTTTTTTCTCTCTGTCCTCCGCTTCTTTGCTTGTCCCCTGGGCCATGAGCCTTTGGCCATTCCTGCCTCTGCGTGCTCTGCGAGCTCTGCGGTTAAGTTTTTTTCCATCAGGGTTGCCCTCTTGATCGCCTCCGGCCCGAATTTCTCCCAGATCCGGTCCATGGCCTGAACCGAGCCCTCCACCTTCTTCCGGCCGGAATCGAATAAGCGGTACTGCTCGGGATCATCCCGGTGAAAGAGGTTGGAGATGCCCACTCCCAAGAGGCGGGCTCTGCGCTGCAGGGCCTCGGTGCGGGGCAGGAGTTTCATGGCCGTCCGGTAGATTTCGATTCCCTGGTCCGTGGGGGAGGGGAGGGTGAAACTTCGGGTGACCAGGGTGAAATCGGGGTACCGGACCTTCACCGTGACCGTGGAGCCTTTCAGCTTCTGCTTCCGCAGTTCCCAGCCTACCTGCTCGGCCTGGTCGAGGAGGACTTTCTTCATCTGCTCCAGGTTCTCCAGGTCCGGGGTGAAGGTCTCTTCCTGGCTGATGGACTTGGCCCCGGACTCGGGCTGGACCGCCCGGTCGTCCTCTCCCCGCGCCAGGGCGGTCAGCTCCAGCCCGAAATTCCCCAGTTTCTTTTCAATCTTTTCCGCCGGGAAGGCGGCCAGCTGCCCGGTCTTCAGAATTCCCATCCCCTTCAAAATTTCTTCGGTGGATTTCCCCACCCCCCATAGCTTGGCGATGGGCAGGTCGCGGAGGAAGTTCCGGACCTCTTCGGGCTTGATCTCCACCAGGCCGTCGGGCTTTCGATAATCGGAGGCGATCTTGGCCAGGAATTTATTGGGAGCGATGCCGGCGGACGCGGTGAGGTCCGTGTTTTCGCGGATGCGGCGTTTGATCTCCCGAGCGATCTGCAACGCGGGGCCAAAAAGCTTTTCGCTGCCGGTGACATCGAGAAAGGATTCATCCAGGGAAAGGGGCTCGACGAGGGGGGTGTACTCCCGCAGAATCCGGAAGATCCGGTCGGAGACCTCCCGGTACCGGTGCATCCGCACGGGAAGAAAGATCCCGTTGGGGCAGAGCCTTCTGGCCTGGGACGAGGGCATGGCGGAATGAACCCCGAACGCTCGGGCCTCATAGGAGGCCGCCGACACGACCCCCCTCCTCGAGGGATCTCCCCCCACGATGACCGGCAGCCCCTTCAGCGCGGGGTTATCATGCTGCTCCACGGAGGCATAAAAGGCGTCCATGTCGATGTGGATGATCTTGCGCTCTGGCCTTGGGGGATGGCCATTAACCATTGGTTTGCCTCATGGCTACCCCATGCCCTTTCAATCCGCTATTTCTTCTGACTCTGAAGCTTCTTGCGGATGGCTTCGCGGAAGTTTCTGGCCTGTTCGTCCTGAGGGTTCAGTTTCAGAACGGTCTCGAATTCCTCCAGCGCTTCCGGGTATCTCTCCAGCCGGTAGTAGGCCAGCCCGAGGGTGGAATGGGCCTGATGGAATCGGGGGTTGGACTTCAGGGCTTTCTGGCACATTTCCACCGCTTGGGGATATTCCTTTTTCAGAAAAAGGACATCCGCCAGATTTTTCATGACCACCGGATTTTCCGGGTCCAGGGAGAGGGCTTTCCGGTAGGCCTGGATGGATTCGTCGAGCTTGTTTTTGTTCCGGTAGGAGATCCCCAGTTCATTGAAGAACAGGACGCTGTCGTTCTTCGAATTCCCCTTGTGGGGTTCCAGGAGAGAGACGACCTCGTCGAATTTGCCGCGCTTGTTGAGGAGGGTGGCTTCTTCGGCCAGGCGGTCGAATAAAGAGAGCTCTGCCCGGTCAGATTTTTGGGCGGAGGATATAATGGGGAAGACGCAGAAACCTAAAACCTGAAGGAATAGGACAAGGGAAAAAAAATAGGGGAAGGGCTTTTGCCCTTCCCCAGGTAGCATTCCTTTCGTGAGAAAGGTAATTCGCAATCTTAACCCTTACGTAACCTTGGAGGATTGGTACCTTTACTGCGTTGCGGGCATAGCCTTCAAACCCTCATCAATCGTGAACACGGCGCCGCACTTCGGGCATTTCACCTTCGTTTCTTTGGACGCATAGCCGGCGCAGCCGAGGGAAAAGGTCGCCAGGAACGCCAATGCCAAGACCAAGCTAACCAGTTTTTTCACTCCCCTTCACCTCCTTTCTTTTTTCAGATCAATTTCCGGATTGCCAAGGGAAATTTCGAAACCGTTCCTCCGCCCGCACTCTTGTGGGCCGGGGAAGGAAAGAAGATAGTGTAAAGCTAACAAATAATGATTTTTTAGTCAAGAAAAAAATGAAAAAAATTCAGCAAAAAAATCAAAGAGAAAACCGTATTTTCTGGTATCCGGAGGCTGTTAAAAATCACTTTTGGGAGAGGAATGGAAGTCCTTGTGCGGAAGAGACTCCTATGTTATAAGCGTAAGGGTTCATACACCGCCATAAGAGGATGGGGGGAAAGATGAGAGCCAAAAGCCGGATGACCTGGGTAGTTGCAGGGCTGGTTTGGCTTATCCTTCTAGGAATCCAGGGGGGTGACCCGGCCTGGGCTCAGGGCGGGGGGGCGAGCGCTTTTCAGTCCTATGCGAAGCCTTTGCCCCTTCCTGATTTTTCGCTGGAGGACCTTCAGGGGAAAAGGGTCCAGATCAAGGAGTATAAAGGGAAAGTAATCCTCCTCAACTTCTGGGCCACCTGGTGACCCAACTGCCGGAAGGAGGTTCCTTCTCTGGGAAAGATGTATACCCAGTACCAATCCAAAGGTTTGGTCTTTTTCCGTATTGATACGAAAGAGAGTCGGGAAACGATCCAAAAATTTCTGGAAAAGAACCATTCTCCCCTGCCCATCCTCCTAGACGAAAAGAATAAGGTAGGAAAACTCCTGGGGGTCTGGGCTCATCCGACTTCTTACTTAGTGGACGTGAAAGGAATGGTTCGCTACCGGGCCTTGGGTTCGGCAGATTGGACGGGCGTGGAAGCGGTAAGCATCATCGACAAGTTATTGGGGGAAAAGGGATGAAGCTTTACCGAGTCCTGGCCCTAATTCCTTTTCTGTTGTTTGGAGGGTGTGCGACAACCCCTCCACCCCCGGCAGATTCCCCGTTGATTCCTCTTCAGAAGGCCAACCTGGAGGCGGTTTTTGAGGAGCAGGAAGGCTTGGAGATCCTCTGGGAAAATGCCCAGGAAGTGCGGGATTTTTATCGCGGGGGGGTGCAGCAGAAGGCCAAAGCGGACAAGGATTACCGGGATAAAAAGTATCCGGAAGCCTTGAAGCAATATAATTCGTCCAATGAATTTCTTATGGTTGTCCTTAAGTATATCAACGAAGACGTTTGTGAATACACCCTTTTCGAGGGGACCTGTATCCTTTTTTTCCCCAATCTCCTGATTGCCGACAACCACCTGAAAGCCGGCAAGATTCTGAAGGAGATGGATCGAGGCAGCTCGGCCCAAAGGAAATGGAAGCAAGCCCTGCCTTACGTTCAAAGGTCTTTGCAGAGTGAAAAAACCGAATGGGGTCTTGCCGTACAGCAGGAACTCAATTCCCTGCTCGGGACTCGCTGACGAAAAAAGGCGCTAAGAGCATAGGGCATAGAGCATAGAGCACAAGAGAAAGAATCCGACCTTACCCCCCATTTTCTCCCCATTCTGTATGTGGTTTTTGCCTTGAGTTATGCTGAAAGCGTGACGGTCTTCGAGTAACGCCTCGGGCGTTGCGATCCTTAAGCCATGCCTTTGGCATGGCGGTCCTCAAACGAAGCGATCCTTGAGTCACGCCTTGGGCGCGACGCTCCTCAGGGCCTGAAAGGCCGGTCCTTCATCGCCTTTCATATTACGCTTGACATATTAGTATTGACTCATATAGTATGCAATCGAACTTTCTGTCTTATCCATTCTTTCACCCCTCATGGGAAAGGGCTAAATCATGAAAATGGAATATCAGGTGGGATTTCTTCTCTCCAGGGCTACCTGGGCCATGAACAATGCCGTGAACCGGCTGGTGCGGGAAAACGGGCACACGGATATTTCCGTGGCCTATTTTGCCGTGCTCCAGGCTCTGTGGGAGAGCGACAGGATGAGTATTACCGACCTGGGGGAAAAGGCCCAGTTGGAAAAGTCCACCATGACCAGCCTGATCGACCGGATGGAAGCGGCCGCCCTGGTCCGCCGGGAAGACCATCCCACGGACCGGCGGGCTTACCAGATCTGCCTGACCCCCCGGGGCAAGGAACTGGAGGAAAAACTGGACGAGGTGGTTTACCGGGTGTACAAGCATCTGACCCGGGGAATCCCAGAGGAAGACCTGCAGAAAGCCATAAAAGTTTGCAAGCGGTTGATTCAGAATGCCGAATGAAGAGGCAGGAGAAGGAGGTGACCCGGGACCGGAAGGGAAGGGCCGAACCGGCGGCCGCGGCAGGAACCATTTTCAGGGTACTTCGTCTATGGAGTGGTCCGGGAAGATGAAAATCCCGGGAAAATCGGATTGTTGACCTTTCAGATCGGAGGAAGCATGCAAAGAAAAATCAAGAAAGCCGCCGTACTGGGATCTGGGGTCATGGGAGCGACCATCGCCGCCCACCTGGCCAACGTGGGCATCCCCTCGATCATGCTGGATATCGTTCCCCCCAAATTGACCCCCGAAGAAGAGAAGAAGGGGCTGACTTTCAAGGACGCGGTGGTGCGGAACCGTTTCGCGGCGACCGGAAAACAGAACCTGCTCCGGATGCGCCCTGCGGCTCTCGCCGTTCCGGAATTCGCCAGCCTCATTGAGGTGGGCAACTTTGAAGACCACCTTTCCCGCCTGGCGGAAGTAGATTGGATCGTGGAAGTGGTGGTGGAAAACCTGAAGATTAAACAGGAGCTCTTCCAAAAAGTGGCCGCCGCGCGCAAGCCCGGGACGATCGTGAGCACCAACACCTCGGGCATCCCCATCAAAGACATCTGCGCGGGCATGGCCCTGGAATTCAGACAGCACTTCCTGGGGACCCACTTTTTCAACCCGCCCCGGTACATGAAACTCCTGGAGATCATCACCCTGCCGGAAACCAAACCCGAGGTGGTGAAGTTCATGGCCGAATTCGGAGAAAAAGTCCTGGGCAAGGGGATCGTGTATGCCAAGGACACGCCCAACTTCA
>JAPLIW010000177.1 GCA_026388915.1 Deltaproteobacteria bacterium | reverse complement strand
GTGGCCCACAACCCCAACAAGACGGCCCTCTTCTCGGTGGAAGAGCGAATCGAGATGATTAACATTGTCCTGAAGAAAGACCCCCGGGTCACCACCGCCTCCTTCCAGGGGCTTCTCGTCGAATTCGCCGTCCAGCAGGGGGCCAACGTCATCATCCGGGGGCTGCGGGCCCTCTCGGATTTCGAGTACGAATTCCAGATGACCCTCATGAACCGGAAGCTCAACCGCAAGGTGGACACCATGTTCCTGATGACCGGATACAAGTGGTTCTACACCAGCTCCAAGATCATCAGGGAGGCGGCTTCCCTGGGCGGGTCGGTGCGGGGCCTGGTCCCGGAGATCGTCCACCAGAGGCTGAAAGATAAATTTCCGGCGTACCGGAATCTACCGTAAGAAAACTTAACCGCAGAGGTCGCTGAGCACGCAGAGGTATAAACGGATAAAGGCTCAAGGCCCAGGGTGCAAGGGAAAAAGCGGTCTCATTTCCAACGCTTCATGGAAGGCCAAGACTCCCAAGAGGCCCTCAGAAAAGGTCCTCTGCGCTCTCTGCTTCCTCTTCGTTCATCCTCTTGCTTTCATCCGCGGAGGATCCAGAGAAAGAAAGATCTTGATCCCCCAAAGGGAGAAAAGAACCATAAGGCGCGGAGAGCCGAGAGGACGCAGAGAGGATGAAACATTCATAAAATTAGTCTTGTTTTTGGCCTTTTTGAAGAAAACGCTCTGCGGTCTCCGCGTGCTCTGCGGTTCAATTTTTTCCATCCCTGGCGGAGACAGAGATTTTCATAATTTTTAGGGTCATAAATAAGTAGGGGCGACCGGCCGGTCGCCCCTACACTCGATTTTGAAAGGAGCATCTCATGAAACTTGCCGAACGAGTCAATCGCATTAAACCCTCCCCCACTTTCGCCGCGGCAGCCAAGGCGGCGGCCATGCGGGCCAAGGGGATTGAAGTCATCAGTTTTGCCCAGGGAGAGCCGGACTTTGACACCCCCGACAACATCAAGGAGGCCGCCTACAAAGCCATCCGGGAGGGGATCACCAAATACACTCCCGCCTCGGGGTTTCCGGACTTGAAGGACGCGATCATCCAGAAATTCAAGAGGGACAACGGCCTCACCTACGAGCGTTCGCAGGTCTTTGCCTCGGCCGGGGCCAAGCTCATCATCTATAACCTGGCTCAGGCGCTTTTCCAGGCCGGGGATGAGGTCATCGTTCCCGCGCCCTACTGGGTTTCCTACACCGACATCGTCCTGCTGATGGATGCCACGCCGGTCGTGGTTCAGACTGCGGAAGCCAGGGGCTTCAAGATGACCGTGGACCAGCTCAAGGCGGCCATCACCCCCCGCACGAAGGCGATCATTCTCAACAGTCCCTGCAATCCGACGGGGGCCACTTACACGGCCGATGAGCTGAAAGCGCTGGTCAAGGTCCTCCTTCCCCAAAAGATCCTGATCGTCGCCGACGACATCTACGAAAAATTCGTTTACGACGGGACGGTCTTTACCAGCATCGCCTCTCTGGGCAAAGAAGTGCAGGATCAAACCATGGTGATCAACGGTGTCTCCAAGACCTACTCCATGACCGGCTGGCGAATCGGGTACGCCGCCGGTTCGGCCGAGCTCATCGCGGCGATGGACAAAGTCCAGACCCAGAACGTGTCCAACCCGGTCTCCTTCTGCCAGAAAGCGGCCGTCGAGGCGCTTGGGGGCCCGCAGGATTCCGTGCGGAAGATGGTCACCGAATTCGACCGGCGCCGCAAAACCATCGTCCAGCGCCTGAACGCCATGCCCGGTGTCAAATGCGCCATGCCCAAAGGGGCTTTTTACGTCTTCCCCAATATCACCGGCCTCTTCGGAAAGAAATGGGGAGACCGGGTGATCTCCAACTCGTCGGACGTGACCGATTTGATCCTGGAGGAAGCCAAGGTGGCGGTCGTGGCCGGCAGCGGTTTCGGCAACGACCACCACATCCGGTTCTCCTACGCCACTTCCATGGCCAACATCGAAAAGGGAATGGACCGGATCCAGGAAACTCTGAAAAATCTGAAATAAAAAAACCTAATGGGACGTAGATAAACGCAGCGCGGCTGCGCCGCAAACAAAAGTGCCTAGAGTGCCTAAAGTGAGCTAGAGTGCCTAAAGTTGATGGTCTCGTAAAAAGTCTCTTGAAGCGTCACCCCGGCGAAAGCCGGGGTCCAGAACATCTTGAAATAACTGGATTCCGGCTTTCGCCGGAATGACGAATTTTATGGAAATCCGACTTTTTACGAGATCATCAAAGTTAAAAGATTCCAGCAGTTATCTAAAATTGTGTCCCGG
>JAPLIW010000835.1 GCA_026388915.1 Deltaproteobacteria bacterium | reverse complement strand
CCCATCCGCGGAGGCTCGAGGTCCACCTCGAGGATGTCCAATTTCTTTCCCACTTCAAACAAAATCGCCGCCTTGGTTTTCATGAATTCCTCCTTAATCCCAAATCTGCAATCTGGATTTATGAGTCCCCTGTTCCTGGTTACTCGTTCCTTGTTCCTTCGTAAGGGCACGCAGCTGCGTGCCCCTACAAGCTCCGATCCTTCTTTTCTGAGTTTCTTCATTCCGCATTCCGAATTCCGCATTCCGCATTTTTTTCACAGCCCAAGGTACGCTTCCTTCACATGCTTGTCGGCGATCAGCTCCTTCCCCTTCCCTTCCATGACGATCCGTCCGTTCTCCAGGACATAGGCCCGGTGCGCCAGGGTCAGGCTCTGGCGGACATTCTGCTCCACCAGAAGGACGGTGACGCCTTCTTGATTGATCTGCTGTACCGTGCGAAAAACGCCGGCCACCAGCAGCGGGGCGAGCCCAAGGGACGGCTCGTCCAGCATCAGAAGCTTCGGCCGGGACATGAGGGATCGACCGATGGCCAGCATCTGTTGTTCCCCGCCGCTCAACGTCCCGGCCTGCTGTTTGGCACGTTCCTGGAGGACGGGGAAGAGGGAGAGGACCCATTCCTGGGATTCCGCGGTCTGGGCATAGGCCCGGTCAATATAGGCCGCTCCCAGTTCCAGGTTTTCCAGGACCGTCATCCGGGGAAAGAGCTCCCGCCCTTCCGGGACCATGGACACTCCCCGGCGAACGATTTCATCAGGGCCGAGGGCATCGATCCGGCGCGAGTCAAAGGTAATGGAACCTTTCCGGGGTTTAATCAGCCCGGTGATGCTGCGGAGAATGGTCGATTTCCCGGCCCCGTTCGATCCCACGATGGCGATGACCTCTCCCCCCTCAACCCCGAGGCTCACCCTCCACAGGGCCTGGATGTTGCCGTAATAGACGTCAATTTGTTCCAGCGTCAGCACGGTCACTCCTCGGAATTCTCAATCTGCTCCCCCAGGTAGGCTTCGATGACCCTCCGGTCATGGGCCACCTGCCCGGGGGGCCCTTCCGAAATCTTCTCCCCATGGTGCAGAACGATGACCCGGTCGGAGATATCCATGACCACTTTCATCACATGCTCAATCAGGAATATGGTCATGCCCCGTTCCCGCAACTGGCGGACCAGCTTGATGGCTTCGGAGGTTTCCGTAGGGGTCAGCCCGGACATCACTTCATCCAGAAGGAGGAGTTTCGGCTTGATGGCCAGGGCGCGGGCGATTTCGATTCTTTTCTGATCCGCCACCGGGAGGTTCCTCGGGTATACTCGCGTCTTCTCCCCCAGGCCGACCCACCGGCACAGCTCCATGGCCTCCCCGGAAGGTTCGCCCGATCCCCTTCCGGCAGATCTCAAAGGGCCGGTGACCCACCAGGTCCTCCCCATCCAGCCGGATCTCTCCTTCGTCCGGGAGGTAAACTCCCGAAAGGAGGTTGAAGATGGTGGTTTTGCCGGCCCCGTTGGGACCGATCAGGCTGACGATCTCCCCGCGATCAATCGCCAAGCTCACCTTCTGAACGGCCGCCAGCCCTCCGAAATGTTTGGTTAATCCGTTGATTTCAAGAAGCGACATAATAAAGACCGTAAAAAGTGAGTCGTGAGTTGTGAGTGGATGAAATCCCGATTCCTCTGAACCCCATCGGGGCGATTCATGAATCGCCCCTACGAACTTATCGCGAATCCGGCCTGATAAGGGGAAGAATTTTATTTCGCCAGATTCCCATGACGCCGTCGGGCATGAATAAAACCACCAGGATCAGGATCAGACCGTAGGCGATCTGGTGGCCGTAGGAAACGGTAACCCGCAGGTATTCTTCGATGACCTTGACGATCATCGTGCCGAGGAGCGGGCCAGCAATCGTGTACAGCCCCCCGAAGATCGGCATGACCAGGCAGGCGATGGAAATGCCCAGGCCGAAAACCTCATAGGGAATGATGTAGGTGTTGTAGTGGCTGTAAAACCCCCCGGCAAAACCGGTAAAAAAAGCGCTGATCATAAAAGCCAGGACCTTGTACCGGGTGGGGTTGATGCCCATCACGTTGGCCACTTCTTCGTTCTCCCGGATGGCGGTGAAGGCGAAGTTGAGCCGGGTGGCCTCGATCATCCAGACGACGCCGACGCAAAAAATGAGAATTCCCAGAATTAGGTAGTAGGCCTGCTGCCGGTCTCCTCCGAAAAGAGGAGGGGTGGAGAGACCCATGGCCCCCCCGGTCACGGCCGGGGTCATCAACCAGATAACCGAAAGGGCTTCGGCAAAGGCGATGGTGGTGATGGAGAAATAGATCCCCCGGAGGCGAAGGGTCAGGTACCCGAGCAGCGCGGCGACCACGACCGAGACCCCCCCTCCCGCGAGCATCCCGAGAACTGGGGACAGGTGAACCCATTTGAAAAGGAGGGCCGCCGCGTAGGCTCCGATTCCGAAAAGCCCGGCCTGCCCCACGGAGACCTGTCCGGTCCGCGCCAGGATATCCCAGCTGCTGGCAAGGATCATGGCCAGGAAGAAGGTGACCGCCAGATGGAGGAAATAGGCGTCCACCAGCCGCGGAAACCACAGGGCAAAGAGGAGCAGAAGAACGAGGAAAAGGACTTTTTTCCAGGAAAAGGAACGGTTCATTCTCTTTATTCCCTGCGGGTTCCCACCAATCCCGTCGGCTTAATGATCAGAATGACCATGATCAAGATAAAGGAAATCCCCTCGGCCCAGCCGGACCCCTGGGGAACGTAAGTGCCCACAAAGGACTCGGTGAGACCCAGGATCAGGCTGCCGAAGAGAGCCCCGGGAATGTTTCCCAGCCCTCCCAGGACCAGGATGCAGAAGGCCTTCAGGCTCAGTTTGAAACCCACCATGGGATAGGTGTACATGATGGTGCTGACCAGGGCTCCGGAGGCGCCCGCCAGGGCGCAGGCCACTCCGAAGGCCAGGAGGTAGGTCTTCTGCACGTTGATCCCGATCAGCCAGGAGGCGGTGTTGTTCTCGCTCACCGCCCGCATGGCCTTCCCCGGCCGGGCCTTGTAAAGAAAAAAGAGAAGAAAGAGGGTGAGCCCCACGGCGATCAGGAAGGTCAGCAGGCGGGCCATCCCCACGTTCACCGCCCCCAGGGAGAGGGACATTCCCGAGTAGGAGGTGATCACCGACCGCGAGTCGGTCTTCCACAGGATCATGGCCAGGTTCTGCAGGAAAATGGAAATCCCCAGAGTCAGAAGGAGCTGATTGATGGGCGGGTCGTTGAGGATCGGGCGGATGGTGAAGCGGTAGATAAAAAGCCCGATGAAAAACAGGAGAAGCCCGCTCAGGGCGATCGACAGGAGGGGATCGATTCCCAGCAGGGTAAACAACCAGAAGGTGTTGTAGGCCCCCAGCATGACCATTTCGCCGTGGGCGAAGTTGACGATCCCCATCACCCCCAGCACCAGGGTAAGCCCCAGGGTCACCGCCGCATAGAGCCCGGCGATCAGGAGCCCGTTGGCAAAGCTTTGCAAAAAATCAGCCCATTCCATAACCCGGCTCACAACCGGGCAGGGGCAAACATGGGGCGGGGTAATGAATTGCCCCTGCACCTTTCAGGGCATTTCGGGCCGTAGGGGCGGTTCGCGAACCGCCCCTACAGGGCATTCAGGACTATCGGCTTTTCCAGTTAGGCGTGGGATAGATCAGCTTGCTGGTGGCTTTGGAAGCCGGATAGACGACGTGGGAAACTCCCGCCTGCCACTGGGTGACGATCTGCTCGTCG
>JAPLIW010000351.1 GCA_026388915.1 Deltaproteobacteria bacterium | reverse complement strand
AATCCAAACCCGGGCGGCCTCGGTGTTCTTCTCCGCCTCTTTCTTGTCATCGCCCTTGAGATCTTCATCCTGTTCCTCCACTCCCGGCTTCTCGCGGTAGCAATGATGCGCCTCATCATTGAACACGAGGATGTTCTTCATGCCCATCAGGTCGGGCATCACCCGCTGAAGCATCTGCCCCGCGGTTTCAAGGGTGTTCAACTCTTCGCCTCGGCCTTGCAGGAGCGAACGCCCGCCCTTCGAGAGATCAATCCGCTCGCGGAGCATGAAGGCGTGGTAGTTGGTGATGACTATTTTGGCCCTATTCACATCGTCCAGCATGTCGGCTGGCACGAGTTCACGGCTGGCGTAGTAGCTGTCTGGGTCGTTCGGCTGGAGAACGCGCAGCCGGTCTTTGATGGTCAGTCCGGGTGTGACAACAAGAAAGCCACGGGTGAATTTCTTACTCTGGGGTCGCCGCACGGCGTTGATGGTCTGCCATGCAATCAACATGGCCATCACGGTAGTCTTTCCTGCACCGGTCGCCAGCTTTAGCGCAAAACGCATGAGCTCCGGGTTGGCGTCATGATTGGCATTCGCCAGGTGTTCAATGAAAGCCTTGCCGGACTTTCCAGCTTGAGGCGCTACCTCGATGAGCCAGATGGCGGTTTCAGCCGCCTCCACCTGGCAGAAAAAGGGTCGGATACTGCTGAATTGGTGATGCCGCCAGTGCTGTAGTAGACGTGCCGTTTCGGGAGTAACCTGCCAGTGGTTGGGGTTCGGTAAGCTGCGCCACTGGTCCACATGTTGGCGTAGCTGATTGATGATCGAAGTCGGATCATACTGCTGCTTTTCTGTTGAAAGTCCTTTGCCTTCATTGAAAACGAACTGTTGTTGTTCGGCTGCTCCCTTGCGTTTCCTGGGCTTTGGAATCGGCGTGATGAACTCTGCCCGGCGGCGCTTTTCCATGATCTGCTGGGTCGGCTGGCCTTGATCATCAAGCTCCCAGTGGCGAACCGGGTACTCGTAAGGTGAGTTGAGGATCGGGTGCTCAAAAAAGGGATTTTCCACGTTCAAGTTCTCCAGATGCTGCGGTTGAAGACGCAGGTGAAGTTGGATGGGTTGATCTTTTCGGTCAGTCGACCCTCTCCTTTGGCCTAACGTGGTTGGGGGGAAAATCTTTATTCTTGACAATCTGGTTTCCACCCACGAGTTTCGAGCCCCAAATCAAACCGCCCTCATCCCCAACTCCCTCACTGGTTCGAGGAGCGCTCCGCTCAATGATCGCTCCGCTTGAGGAGCGGCTTTCAGCCTTGAGGAGCGCCACGCCAAAGGCGTGACTTGAGGCAAAAAATGAAGGTCGAGATCTCATCACCAGCTCCGATAAACCGATCGTTTTTCTTTCAATTGTGGAAAGCGTATAGAAGATTTCCTTTACAAAATAGCTCAAGAATAATCCTACTTCTTACGGTATCCGATGGGATCCTGGACACCTGCCTCCCTGAAACCCTTCAGACGCAGAAGACAAGAGTCGCAATGGCCGCATGCCTCACCATTCGGAGATGGGTCATAACAGCTATGGGTTAGACTGTAATCCACTCCCAGTTCCAGCCCCTTCTTTATGATTTGCGCTTTGGTCATTTGGATGAGGGGGGTGTGAATTTTCAGCTTTTGCTTCCCCTCTACACCCGCCTTTGTTGCCAAATTAGCCATCTTTTCATAGGCGGCGATGTACTCTGGCCGGCAATCAGGATATCCGCTGTAGTCTAATGCATTAACACCGATGAATATGTCCTCTGAGCCCAAGACCTCAGCCCACGCCAGGGCAAAGGAAAGAAAGATCGTGTTTCGGGCGGGTACATAAGTTATTGGTATATCCCCCCCCATTTCCTCGGTCGTCCGATTCTTGGGGACTTCAAGGTTATCCGTCAAAGCCGATCCGCCAAGCAACCGCAAGTCAATATCGATAACCAAGTGCTTGGCAACATTAAAGAAAGTGGCTATACGTTTAGCCGCGACTAATTCGACCTTGTGCCGCTGACCATATCGAAAGCTTAACGCGAATAAATCGTATCCCTCTTTCTTTGCGATCGCTAGGGTCGTCGTGGAGTCGACCCCTCCGCTTAATAAAACAACGGCTTTTGGTTTGTTACTCATGATCTAAAGGATCGCTTCGCTTTAGGAGCGGCTTTCAGCCTCGAGGAGCAGGCTTCGCCTTCGAGGAGCGTCACGCGAAAGCGTGACTTGAGGCCCAAGCAATACCCCCAATTCCCATCATCCGCCAAGATTAAAGGTTTGACCCCACAACAATACTCTCGTCTCCCTCTCCAGCCAAAGGCCCTTTCAGCAAAACGCTGTACTCATCGATGGAAGCCTCCTTCTCGTCGAGTAGGACCTCGGCATCTGGGGATATCAGCCCCGTTTTGATCTCATTTACATGTACTTCAAGCGCTTGGAAGGTGCTGGTTGAGAAATGCTGGATCCAGGTCTGCACGATCAGCTTTCCATCCCGGATGATAAAGACTTTGAATTTTTCGCCCCAATAACCCATTGGCCCGGGACGTTGAGCGCATCTCATTGCTTTTCCCCTTCCTTTCGGGAACCTTTAAGCCGGTAGTCGCGGCGGTCTATGCAAGAATGCTAGGTGGCCCGGTCGATTGGGATCCAGTCTGCTTTTTCTATTCCCCTGCGATTCCGAGTCGTTGGGCTAAGAGGGAAGGCGCAGGCGACTTTGATCCAGCGATTTTGTTCCCGGGCGATGGTCCGTATTTCAGAGGCTACTTCTGAGAGATCCTGATCCTGACTGAATATAAGGGCGACATCATACTCACTATGGTGGGCCATGCGGATGACATCGATAGCAATGCGGACATCAATCCCCTTTTCTTCTCCGGCCAGGAAGGAATATTCATTCCGATCGGGGAGCCTTACGATGCGATTGCGATAACGCAAGGGACGGGAATAAACGATTACTCCTTGTCGCCCGAGCATGGCTAATTTGTGCGTCCAAAAATAATTCCAGAAGGGACCGTCGCTTTGATCGGGCACTCCGGTATAAAACCGTGTTTGGATCAGATCCCAGCCTTTTCGCTTGCAAACAAGCTGTGACAGGGATTTCACATCGTAGTTTGGGTAGGTATAACCGAAGGATTCGCGAACGGAGTGGTATAGGTTTTGGCCGTCGATGAAGGATACGGTTCGTTTGAGGGAGGGCTCAGTAGGTGACATACTCCCTCCCTAAAAAAAATAACCCCGCCCGAGGCCTTGCGGCGTGTCGGACGGGGAGCAAGTTTAAATATTTTATCGGCAAAATAAAAATTTTGTCAAGGTTTTTTATTCCAAACGAAAAATTAATTCCCCCTTTTGAGCGATCAGTCTGAACCGGGCTCTCCATGTTTTCTAGCCTCCCGATGAGACAAACCTAATTTAACAAAAATCCCTTTAAAATAAAAGACAAATAATAGACCAGCAATTACCCCCACCCTATTTTGACATTTAGCCTGACCAATACTTGAATCCCCTCCTATAGGCTGCATGCCTTTCCCGCAAATGGAAATCAATCTTTTTCTTTGATGCTTCCTTCGGAGCCATCAGCCGGCGACAGGTTTTCACCTAATTCTTCAACAAGGCCTCTATCTTCTGTTTGACTTCTGGCAGGTCGCGCTGGGTGACCTCCCACACGTAGGATTCAATCTTGGTGATGGCATCCAGAATATGGCGCAATCAATTTTCCAAGCTTCATTTTCCTCTTCCTTCATGATTGGCTGTTTTTAGTATGAGCCCTTTCAATTCTTCAAAGAAGGGGCACGCCTGATTGGCTTGAAAATGCTTGAGGTTCCCGTTTCGTTTGGATCTTAAAATGTCCAGTTCCTCCAACTTAGCCATCTCCCGGCTAACATTGGTGGGATCTTCTTTCCGAATTAAACCTATTTGTCTGACGAAAAAAGACTCATCCGGATGGGTGAAGAGCCACCCGAGGATTTTCGCTCTGATCCGTGACCCGAATATTTTTTCAATTGTCTGGTTCATAAGGTTGTAGATAATATTACTACAATTGTAGTTAATTTTGCTACATATTTGTTTTCTTCCCGCTAAGCCACACGAGCCTTTCTCGTCAAATTTGAAAATTTCTCACGCCAAGGCGCAAAGACCGCCAAGATTCTTTCTGGATAAAGGCTCTAAAGATTCCTGCCTATCGCTCTGAAAAGAGTGCTGCGTAACGAGTCCTGAGTCCTGAGCAGAGCGAAGCGCTGACCGTTTCACTCGAGGAGCGGCTTTCAGCCTTGAGGAGCGTCAAGGGGGGAATGCGGATTGCGGAATTCGGAATGCGGAATAACAAGAATGACCCTAAAGTTAAGATAAGGAAAGAGGGCGTGACTTGAGGCACAAGACATAAGTCATAATTCGCAAAGCGCAGAGAGCATAGTGCAAAGCGTGAATGAAGAAATGCTGTTGAAAAGGATTATAAATGGCGAGATTGTCAGATCAGGACAAACTGGACTAAGAAAGCTTGGGGTTCCGGGTTTTTGCTTTCAGGCTCCTTTTGGAGTTGACAATCTATATAAAATAGGCATAAAATAAAAGCATATAAAAGAGGTGATAAATATGCGTGCCACCTTGAACATCCCCGACTCCCTGATCAAGGACCTGCTCCGGGTCACCGGAGAGAGGAAAAAGACCAAGGCTATTTGTATCGCCCTCGATGACTACATCCGCAGCAGGCGGAAGGAGAAACTCCTGGCCCTCAGCGGGAAGGTCGAGTTCGATCTCGACTGGCAGAAAATGGAAGAGATGGAGCTGAAAGGGATGAAAGACCGTGAAACCCGCAGGAAGCCTCGTTGACACGAGCGTCTGGATCGATTTTTTCAGGGGCGTCGCTTCCATCAAAGAGCTTCTGACGAAGCTGCTTGCCCGGGATAGAGCCTTCACCGCCGGCCCCGTCCTTTTTGAGCTCCTCCAGGGAATCAAGTCCTCGGAAGAAAGAGGGCAGGTCAAAGAGGCTTTGCGGT
>JAPLIW010000619.1 GCA_026388915.1 Deltaproteobacteria bacterium | reverse complement strand
TTGATGAACTCGTAAAAAGTCGCAATTCCATAGAATTCGTCATTCCGGCGAAAGCCGGAATCCAGTTATTTCAAGATGTTCTGGACCCCGGCTTTCGCCGGGGTGACGCTCCAAGAGACTTTTTACGAGATCATCAAGTTTGGTCTTTAATCTTATCTGTGTTCATCTGTGTTTATCTGTGTTTATCTGTGTCCAATAAATTCTTGCTTTTTTCCTTTGTTTTATTCTTTAATCTGCGTCCCGATAAATTTTGAATGGAGGTGGAGGAAGTGACGCTCTTTACCAAAATCGGCTGCGAGAAGTGCAATTACGTGAAGAAAACCGTGGACCTGAAAAAGCTGGGGATCGCGGAGGAAGTCCTGGGTCCGGACAACCCCGATTCCCTGGCCCACCTGGCCTGGCATGAGCTGGTCTCGGTGGCCGAGACCCAGCTTCCGATCCTGGTTCTGGATGATTCCTCTTCCATCACCGGAGCCATTCCGATAAAAAACTACCTTCTGGCGATCGGCAGTCAGAAAATAGCCAACAGCTAATCGCGATCATGGATCTGTAGGGGCGGTTCGCGAACCGCCCCTACAAGCTGACCGCTACTATGACCTATTCCATCAAGGGCTTTGTAGAGACCTCCTTTTCCGACTGGCCCGGAAGAGTGGTTTCGGTCCTTTTCCTTCCGTCCTGCAATCTGCGCTGTCCCTTCTGTCACAACCATGAGCTGGTCCTCCATCCTGAAAAGTACCCCGATTATCCCTTGGAGGTCATCCTGGAAGGCCTGCGGAAGCGCAGGGGATGGATCGACGGAGTCTGCCTGACTGGGGGAGAGCCGACCCTTCACCCCTGGCTGCCGCGCCTGATCCGGGAATTGAAATCGGATCGACGATTGACCCTCAGCGGAGACCCCCTGGCCGTCAAGCTGGACACCAACGGAACCCGTCCGGAGGTCCTGGAGAACCTCCTGGGGGATGGGCTGTTGGACTATGTGGCCATGGACCTCAAAGGCCCCTTGAGGCCCGACCGTTACTCCGCCCTAACGGGCGTCTCCTGCGGAGAAGCGCAGATCGACCGGATCAAAGCCAGCATCGGGATTCTTCTCTCCGGCAAGGCGGACTACGAATTTCGTACTACCTTCGTCCCCGCTCTCCTGGATGAAGAAGAGCTATGCGAGGTGGCCCATCGGGTTCGGGGGGCCAGGAGGTATACCCTGCAGAACTTCAATCCCCGGGGGGCCCTGGATGCCCGGCTGCGGAAAGAGCCGCTTCTCGAACCTGACCTTCTCCGGCGGATGCAGAGCAGAGTCAACGAGATCATCAAGGGTGAGGTTAAGGCTAAGGTCAAGGCTAAGGTTGAGGAACAGGCTTTACATTACATTTCTTCTCCGTAACCCAAACCTTAGCCTTAGCCTTGACCTTGACCTTAGCCTTAACCTTGCCCTCAGCCTCAACCTTGAGAGAGAGATCATGAAAGAAGAAATCGCCCAGGTTTTCAGGGAAAGCGCCGACCTCAAACTGCGCTTCATCCGGCAAAACACGGAAGTCCTGGCCCAGGTGGTCAGGATGATTGTGGGGGCCTTCAAATCGGGCAACAAGGTGCTCCTCTTCGGCAACGGCGGGAGCGCGGCCGACGCCCAGCATCTGGCCGGGGAATTTGTCAACCGCTTCCTCATCGAACGGCCTCCCCTGCCGGCCATCGCCCTGACCACGGACACCTCGGTTCTCACCAGCATCAGCAATGACTACGGGTACGTGGATTCCTTTGCCAAGCAGGTCAAGGCCCTGGGGAAAGAGGGGGACGTGGCCATCGGAATCTCCACCAGCGGGTCGGCGGCCAATGTCATCAAGGCCGTAAAAGTGGCCAAAGAGATGGGCCTGAAGACGGTGGGCCTCACTGGAAATGACGGGGGCGAGCTGGCCAAGGTGACCGATATTGCCGTCATCGTAAATTCCCCGGTCACCCCGCGGGTCCAGGAAGTGCACATCACCATCGGCCATGTCATTTGCGAGATGGTGGACCGGATGCTTTTCCAGCACCCCACATAAGAAATAAACATGGAATAATGGAAGACTGGAATGATGGAATATTGGGTTAGGAATCCTGATAAGCTCCTAGAAATTCGCGAAAGAGTCCTCGCCCGCGCCAGCGAAGGCGTCCCGCCCCGGCGGGACCGCAACGACAGAAACAGGACTTTCTACGAGAACATCAGGGCTCGATGGGGAGTCTTTCCAACCTTCCATTATTCCAATATTGATGGAATCGTAAAAAGTCGAAATTCCATAAAATTCGTCATTCCGGCGAAAGCCGGAATCCAGTTATTTCAGGATGTTCTGGACCCCGGCTTTCGCCGGGGTGACCCTTCAAGTGACTTTTTACGAGATCATCAATATTCCAATATTCCATTATTCCATTTTCTACCCCTGCGTTCTCTGCGGTGAATCATCTTATGAACCTTTCTAGGAAAAAAAGCCTGCAGCCTCTGAGTCTGGAGGGCGTGAAAACATACCCCTTGGCCTCCCGAAAGAGCCTGGTCAAGGTGGAGGACTTTGCCCGACCCGTTCTTCCCCGATCTTCTTTCCAGAAATTCCTGAACTCCTTGCCCGGCTTCCTGGCGGCCAGGGATTTTCAAGAAGTGGTCGCCCGGATCGGGAAAGCCCATGCCAGAGGAAAGCCGGTGATCCTCGGAATGGGGGCCCATCCCATTAAAGTGGGCCTGAATCCCCTGATCATCCATCTGATGGAGAAAGGAATTTTGCAGGGCCTGGCCCTGAACGGAGCCGGAATCATCCATGACTTCGAGATCGCCTTTGCGGGAAAGACCTCGGAGGATGTGGCTTCCGAAATCGGGGAGGGCTCCTTCGGCATGGCCGAGGAAACCGGGCGCATTCTCAACGCGGCCATCAATCAGGGCGGGGAGAAGGGCTGGGGCCTCGGCCGCTCGGTGGGCGAAAGGATCTGGAAGAGCAAATTCCCCCACCGCCGGTTGAGCATCACTGCCGCGGGGGCAAGACTGGGGATTCCGGTGACCGTGCACGTGGCCGTGGGAACGGACATTATCCACATGCACCCCCACTGCCGGGGCGCGGCCCTCGGCGAGGGAAGCCACCGGGATTTCCGTCTCTTCGCGGCGCTGATTTCCCGCCTCGAGGGGGGAGTGTATCTGAACCTGGGCTCGGCCGTCATCCTGCCCGAGGTCTTTCTGAAGGCCCTGACCCTGGCGCGCAACCAGGGCTACCGGGTCAGGAATTTCACCACCGTGAACATGGATTTCATTCCTCACTACCGTCCCCTGACTAATGTCGTCCGGCGGCCCACCCTGGCAGGAGGCCGGGGGTTCCACCTGACGGGCCACCACGAAATCATGTTCCCCCTCCTCTGCGCCGCGATCCTGGAAGAACTATCTCACCGCAGCACTCGCTGAGAAAGCCGGAAAGGGATTAAATCCGAAATCCGAATTTCGAAACCCGAAAACTTAGGTTTGCTGTCCGGCCCGGGGGCAAGGGCGTTGCCCGCAGAAATCATGAGGCAGCTTTGATTCCATGGAACGGGCGGGCACAGCGCCATAACCAAATCTTCGGGTTGATTCTCTGTAGGGGCGACCCGGTGGGTCGCCCAATGGCCCGCCGCCTTCTACGGATGTCGAGCGGAGCTTCTGGGAAAAGGGCTCACCCGGCCGATGCTTTCTGCGGGCAACGCCCTTGCCCCCGGGCCACGAGCCGGGTATCCCGGAAATGTCAAACTCCATGAGCCTCCCGGCAGAGCGGGGGTTTACCTCAAGGAATTATTGCAGGTATTTCTGGAGGGCTTGCAGGCTCGGTTGGAGAAGGCCGATCTCGTGCGGTTCAATCGTGTAAATGGGCTGGATTTTCTTCTGTCCCAGGAGGAAAAAGAGGGCGGGAAAGTCGATGTTCCCCTGGCCCAGAGGAAGGTGATCGTCGGCTTTCCCGTGGTTGTCGTGGAGGTGAATTTCCAACAGCCGCGATCCCAGAATCTCGACCCAGTTCACCAGGGGCACTTGGGAAAAGAGGTTCCCGTGGCCGGCATCCATACAGTACCCCAGGAAGGGAGAATTGATTTCTTCCAAGAGCTTTCGGAGGGGCTCCGGGTTTTCCTCGAAGACATTCTCCAGGGCCATCTTGACCCCGAGGGTCTGGGCCTTTTTCACCAGGGGTTCCCACGTGAGGAGGCTGTTTTTCCGCCAGAGGTCCACGTCGTCGTCGTACCGCCAGCGGTCATACCCGGGATGGAAGACGATCGACCGGGGCTGAAAATGCGGAACCAGCTTGAAGACCTGCTCGAAACGGAAGGCGGTGATTTCCCGGACCCTTTCATCGACCGCCCCCGGATTCAGGTCCATGAAGGGGGCATGAAAGGTCACGGGGACATCCTTTCCCCGCAGGGACTCTGAAGTTTTTTCCACCTCCGCAGGGGAGAGGCGGTCCAGGGTGAACCCGTTGAAATAGATCTCGGGCTGCAGCCCCACGGCCAGGACCGCGTCCAGGTTCTCCACCAGCATGGGAAAAGGAAGATTGACCTGAACCCGTTTGAGCAGGGTCCCCCCGGGCAGGGGGGAAGCGAGGCGGGTCTTCCTCACTTGGAGCCTTTCTGCGAGCTGATCACTTCCACGGTGAAATCGGAAAGCTTGGCGGGGGCTTCTCCCGGCTTGGCGGCGGGATCCGCCGCGGGTTTCCCCGGGCCCTGGTCGGGGGGAAGGTCCATGAACACGATCATGAAGGGAACGCTCTTGCTGGGCTGGATGTTCACGTTGGAAAAAGAGATGCCGAACTGGGAGGAGAGGCTTTTGTCGACCGCCCCTTTGGACATTTCCTTCAGGTCTTTTTCCGACAGGATATTTCCGGAGTAAACCTCCTTTTCCTGTACTTTACTCCCCCTGGAGTCCAGCAGGACCCCCTTGACTTTGATGAAACTCCGGGACTCTTTCCAGTGATTGACCGCTTCCCCCTCGATGACGAAGATCTTGCTCAGGGTGTTGCTCTCCAGGTAGTACCCCTTCACTTTTTCCAGGGAAACGTAGCCCTCGCTCGGATCCCCCAGGCCCAGATATTTTTTGAGAAAAGGAAGATTGAGGGATACCTTTTTCAGCGAGGCGGACTTTTCCTCGACATACTTCCCGAAGGAAGAGAACTGCTGGGAAACCTTGCCCCCGAAGAAGTAGAGGAGCCCCCCCGCCGCCAGAATGACCACCAGACCCAGGACCGCCCATTTCCACCGAAGGAACCGCCCCCGGATGGGTTTCTCGTATCCTTCCTCCGGTCCGAGCTCGCCGGGGGCTTCTCCCTGGGAGAAAAAGGACTCTCCAAGCGATGCCGGCTTCTGCACCGGGAAGACGTGCTGGCATTGCGAACACCGGGCCTTGCCCCCTCCTTCGGGGATCCGCTCTTCGTCCAGGCGAAATTTGGTAAGACACTCGGGACAGGTGACGATCATAAAGAAGCTTTCAGGCGTAGGCGCGGGTTTTAAACCCGCCCCTACAATGCGTTATTTTAGCACATAGATTCCGGAAAGGTTACGGAATTCTTCGTTGCAATCCAACCCGTATCCGACGACAAAATGGTCCTCAATGGCAAAGCCCACATAGTCGGCCTGAAAACGGACCTTCCTCCGGGAGGGTTTGTCCAGCAGGGTGACGGTCTTGAGAGAACGGGGGCGGCGGGCCTTCAGGCGCCGGGATAAGTATTCCAGGGTGACCCCCGTGTCGATGATGTCCTCGACGATGAGAACATCTTTCCCCTTCACGGAAGTTTCCAGGTCTTTGGTAATCCGCACTTTTCCCGAAGAAACGGTTCCCGCTCCATAACTGGCCAGACGGACAAAATCCATCTTCACCGGGGGGGTCATTTTCCGGGCCAGGTCGGCCATAAAGATGAAAGCTCCCTTCAAAACGCCCACCAGGAGGACTTCCTTCCCCGCAAAGTCGCGGGAAATCTGCCCGGCCAGGCGGCCGACTTTTTTCCGGATCTGATCCTCCCCGAGGAGCCTTTTCATGGCAAGGAGAGTATATTTTTTTTGCCGCAAAATGTAAAGGTAAAATTTGCGATCCATTTCCCTTGGCCATCCCCGGCTTTTGTGCATGTTGGGGTTCAGGCTGGAGGAATTCGGATCATCAGGCTCGGCGGGATCATCGTTTTCTAATCCCTTCCCGCCTATCCTCCGCAAAGAGAGGCCTGCGAGGAAATAGCTCCAGGGGCAAGACCTGGCCAAACTATCTCCCCTTGCGAATCTCCCCGGGACAGGCCCGACCCAATGAAAGCATAACCGCCTTAGGATGATGATCCGAATTCCTCCAGCCTGAACCCCATGGGCTACCCCCTCTCTCTTCCGGGTTTTTCTCGGCCATGGGTTCTTTCCTCAAAAACTGGGGGTGGGCAAGATCAATTTCCGTCTTGACAAATTATGCAGAGCGAATAAGATGGAATCCTGATTTCTTTTCAGGGCGGGTGATAGCTGAAGAAAGTCCTTCCGGGCGACTTTTCTCTCCAGCATGAAAGCCAAGGGGTTTATTTCTTCATCCAAGGAGGAGAGAGCATGGCCGACATAAAAAAGATCCTTTTTGCCACCGATTTTTCCGACAACTCCAAATACGCCCTGACCTTCGCCATCTCCTTCGCCCAGAAGTACGACGCCATGCTCTACATCCTGCACGTGATCCAGCAGCCCAGCTATCCCCTGGGGATGTATGCGGAGATCTCCTTCGACGCCATGGATAAATTCAGCCAGAGCATCTCCGAGGCCGTGGAAAAAGAGATGCAAACCCTGAAGGAAAAGGACCTCAAGGGATGTGCGAAATACGAATGCATGATCGTGCACGGGACCCCTTTCCTGGAAATTCTCCGCACGGCCAAGGAAAAGAATGTGGAGTTGATCGTGGTGGGCACCCATGGCCGAACCGGGCTCGATCACGTTCTCTTCGGCAGCACCGCCGAAAAGGTGGTCCGCCGGGCGCCCTGCCCGGTTCTCAGCGTCAGGCTCCCGGGTAAGGAATTTAAGATCCTATAAGAATTAAGAATCATGTTTGAGGTTGGAGGCAATTGCGGCCAAGGGATTTCAGCTAAAGCCGAAAACCTATCACCCATGACCCATAACCTGTTTTGATATTTGTTGCATAATTAACAACCCCCGGGAAGCTGTCTGTGGCCTTTTTAATACAAAAAATGGGGAAGATTTCCATCTCCATTGAAGGGATATTCTAAAGATAAGATGGGGAAAAATTTGATTGACTTTTAGGAACGCTCGCAGTTTTTCCGTAGGCGCATAATTCTTAAAAAATTTCAGATGGTTACAAAAAAGATGGGTTAAAGGTTCGAGGAAGAAGGAGTCGGCGGTTGATTCCTCTTAACTGAGGGGAGAATCCTTTCCGGTGGCATTAAAATTGCTAATTTTGACCGATAAGCGAGTTAATATTGGCCTTGAAACATTCCCTTAATGATAAGCATCTTTGCTATTTTTCTTCCTTGATAACCTTGATAGGAAGAATAGGCTCTTTGAAAATATTCATATTTTTTGCGGCAGGGATCCTTTTCATTCCCTGGGTCCTGGCCCAGGCTCCCACGGCTCCACAAGCTGGTGCGCGAGGGAACGGCCCTTTCAAAGTGGCCATCCTTCCGGTGGCCATTCATAGCCCGGAAAACCTGGGCTACATGCAGGCCGGGCTCATGGACATGCTCACTTCCCGGATGGAGCTGGAAGGCCGGATTTCGGTCCTGGAAAAAGGAGCGGTGAAAAAAGCCCTCTCCCAGGACTCGGGGGAGATTGATTCCGAAACCGCAAGGAAGCTGGGAGAATCCCTGGGAGCCGATTATGTCGTCTTCGGCAGCCTGACCAAGCTGGGTGACAGCTCCAGCCTCGATTTGAAGGTGGTGGACGTGAAGGGAGAAAAGCCCGGCTCTTCCGTTTATATCCAGGCAAAGAAGATGGAAGAGGTCATCGCCCAGATGGATGACCTAGCCAGGAAAGTGGACGAAAGGATCCTGGGCTATCCCCTCAGCCCTCCGGCGGCACAAAAGGCGGCGGTAGCTGAGAAACCTGCTGAGGCGTTAAAGCCGATGGCCGCCATTCCGGTTCCTCCCCAGCCTCCCTCCCCTGGCCTGAGGCCCATGCGACCCGGGAGAGAGGCCTACGAATTCTGGCAGAGTCAGCCCTTTCCCTTCCAAATCGTAGGAATGAGCGGCGGCGATCTAGACGGCGATGGAAAAAGTGAATTTGTCCTGATTGACGAGCGGAATCTGTACATATACCGGTGGGAAAATGACTTTCAGCTCGTCAAGAAGATCGAGGGGGGTAGGATCAACCAAAATCTGGCCGTCGATGTGGTGGATATCCGCAAGAATGGGAAGGCGGAGATCTTTGTGACCGCCATGGCGGAACAGCAATTTGTATCTTTTGTGGTCGCCTATCAGGATGGCAATTTCAAAGTCATCGCCAAAGACCTCGATTGGTTTTTCCGAGTCGTCGATTGGGGGGAAAGAGGTCAAGTCCTCCTCGGCCAGGGCAAGGGAAGAGAGGAAGGGCTGGTGGCGCCCGTTTATGAAATGGGTTGGGATGGCAAAACTTACAAGGATATCGGACGGGCGAAGCTTCCCCGGGGCTCGAGCATTAATGGGTTTTCTGCCTTCACCCACGAGGGAAAAACGTATTATGCCTTTATCGACTCAGATTTCAAGCTGAAGGTGATGGACCCGCAAGGCAAGGTTCTCTGGAAAAGCAATGTTACTTACGGATCGGATAACAGCGCCCGGATCAAGCGCCTACCCGGGCCCACCGGACCTCAGGAACCGGACGACCTATTTTTTGTGAATGTACGGCTCAGGAGCCGCGGCAATGAAGTCTTTATTCTGAAAAACATCTCCCCGGTCGGAGAATTTTTCAAACGGGCTCGGGTGTATACCAAGGGCGAGGTGCAACGGTTGGTCTGGATCGGGGCCATGTTCATGGAAACCGGGAAATCACAAGAGATTGCGGGGTATATGGCCGATTTTCAATTCCATGACCTAAACCGGGAAGGGGACAAGACCCTGGTCTTAGCCGTCAACCTCCCCAGCGAGGGGTGGATTGGGGGGCGGAAGACCAGCGCCTTGGTAATCAGCCGCCTCTAGGCTGCTACTATTTTTCTATTGACAAGCTTTTTCAAGGCAGGTATTTTGGGGTCTGAGCATCATCCAAATTTGGTGGGGAAAAATTGCCAAAGGAAGGGGGTGAGGAGGGAGCGAAATTGAAAACTGAAACAACGGGATGAAAAAATTTTACTGTTCAGCATCAATCGAAAAGGAGGTTAAGAATGAAGAAGTATTTGGTACTACTCGGGGCAGCGTTACTGGTGATGGCCGTGGCCTCGCCGTGCTTGGCGCAGTTCACGAGTTTTGGCCACATGGAAGTCGGCAGTTACTGGCTCAATAACCAGAAGTATTTCAACTCGGATCGCGGCGATGACAATGTCCGCGGGATGATGGAGCGGTTCCGTTTTTACCTGCAGTACGGCGACCCCAAGACCGTCCGTGCGGTCATCGGGTTTGAAGGGGACAGCTACGCATGGGGCACCGCCAGCTACAACCAAGGAGGGTATACCGGAACGTACCCAGGTGGAATTTCTGGCAACAGCTTCGCCTTCAGGCCCAATGTAATTGGGGGCCCGTCTCTGGCTAGCGGAAACCAAATGGGTGCGAGCAACACCGACCAGCCCTCCCTGGAGGTCAAGCACGCCTACCTGGACTTTGTGATTCCCTCCACTCCCGTGTCGGTGATGGCCGGTCTCCAGTTCTTCGGCATCGGGGGAGCCAGAGCCCAGTTCCTGCAGAGCACCGACCTTCCCGCTGTAAAGGTGACTGCAATACAAGGGGAACTTCACCATGGATAACGATTCCGATTTCTATGGGCTGAGGTACCTCTTGAAGCAGAAGACTTTTAACGTGGAAGCCTTCTTCGTCTACAGTCTCGACCGCCGTACGGCGACCGAAACGTGGACGATGTCTTCGACTACGGCTACTGCTACCACCGCCGTCCCCGCCGCGGCAACACAAACCAATTATACTATAACCCAAACGATGCAAAACCGGGATTATGAGGTCAAACCGTGGTGGTTGGGCGCTTCTGCGAGCTTCAGCTTCGCCAACTTCACCATCGAGCCCACCTTAATCTACATGGGCGGCAAGGCCCGGGAATACTTCCGGAGTGCCCCCGCCACAGGAGATGTGGATTACAAGGCCTACCTGGCTGACCTGCTCGTGAAATACCAGATCGGGCCCGGTCTTTCCGTCGCCGCTGAAGGGTTCTACGCCAGCGGAGACGACACCGGTAAGACTGACGAAGTTACCAAGTACGCCTTCACGCCCGGATCGGAAAGCGGCTGGGGCTTCGGCAACGATAGGTCGGTCTTCTACTTCGGGAACGGTGATTTCCAATACTACGGGTACAAGCAAAACGCTGTCGGCGGCCTCTGGTTTGGTCGCGCCAATGTTGAGTATTCCCCGCTTGCCTGGCTGAAGCTGGGGGCGAACTACCTCTACATTGGTGACACCTCCAAAGGTAGCGCGTATAGCCAAGCCGCCACCGGCGCCACCAACAATGCTCCCTATGGATCCCGCATCGATGGGAACAAAGACACTGTAGGCCAGGAACTCAACCTGATAGCCACTCTTAAAATCTATCAGAATTGTACCTACATGATCGGATTCGGGTACTTCTTCCCGGGCGATGTCTACAAGGGCAGC
>JAPLIW010000868.1 GCA_026388915.1 Deltaproteobacteria bacterium | reverse complement strand
ATCTCTTCTTCAGAAAGAATATGAGTCTGCTTCCCTGGAAGGGGGTAAACCGAAACGCGCCTTGAGAAATCCGCCCCGCTCAGCTGTCCGGCATGGGTGATCTGGAAGAGGATGAGGGGTTTTGAGTTCATCCCCCTCATTTCTTTCAACAATCGTTCTAACGTGGGGGCGGTCTTTTCATCAATCCCCAGCTGGTTCTTTCTCGCCCGGCTCTCCCGGGTTATGGTGAGAGCTTCCCCAACGATAATCCCGGCCCCTCCCTCGGCCAGCTTTCGGTAGCGGTTGAAGGTCAGCTCGGTGGGATTCCCCACCTCGTCGGCGTCGTTGCACTCCATGGGTTGGTTGACGATACGGTTGGGGGCGGTCTTTCCCCCAATCTTAATGGGTGAGTCTAAAATACTCATTTCGTTCCCTTTCCATTACCTTGCGCATTTCGCATTGCGCAATGGGAATTTAAAAAAAACTTAACCACAGAGGTCGCAGAGCACGCCGAGATAAAAACAACCAAAGGCTCAAGGTCCAGGGTGCAAGGGAAAAAGCAGCCCAATTCCAAAGCTTCCCGGAAACCTCAAGCTCCCGAGGAGTGTTCATAGAAAGATCTCTGCGCTCTCTGTCTCCTCCTTGGTCATCCTTTTGTCTTCATGCGTGTAGGATCGGCTTTGAATCCCCAAAAGGAAAAAAGAACCCCAGACCGCAGAGATCTGGGAGGACGCAGAGAGGATGCAATATTCATGAAATGATCCTTGTTCTTGGTCTTTTAAAAGAAAACGCTCTGCGGCCTCTGCGTGCTCTGCGGTTGATATTTTTAACTTCATCTTCGGAGGGAGCAGAGACCTTTATAATTTCCTATGCAATTAAAAAGACAGAGTAACCGGTGGCCGCGGCTCAAGAACCATTCTACCCTTTTCTCTCCGGATGACGATGTATTTCCTCCACTCCGGATCTTTCATGTCCATCGGCTGAAGGTCCTCGAAACGGGCAAAAAAGAGGTGGGGGCCGCGGCTCTCTTTACGGAGCAGAGCCGCCCGCATGACCATCTCGGCCACGGTCATAAGGTTTTCCGCCTCCAGGGTGAAAGCCACCCCTCTTGGGTCCGGGAAGATTCCTTCCCCTTTTATTCTTTCGAGCTTCTCGAGCCCCTCCGTCAACTCCCTTTCCGTCCTCACCACGCTGGCGCACCGCGAGACGATCCTCTTTATCTCTTCCCGTGCCGCAGCAGCCGGCAGTTTTCCCTTCTTAAAATCTTCGAGCCTCTTCAAGACAGGTTCGACGATTCCTTTGGACAACTTCCGCGCTCCCGGATTTTCCTTGGCCTCCAGGGCCGCGGCTTGCCCCGTGATTTTTCCGAAGACCTGGCCGTCGAGCAGGGCATTCCCCCCCGGCCGGTTGGCTCCGTGCTGACCGCCGCCGCATTCCCCGGCGGCAAAGAGGCCCCGGAGCGAGGTGTTCCCCCTCTCCCGGATCTTCACCCCTCCCTGGAAGTGCTGGCCCGCCTCGGCGATCTCCAGGAGCTCGCACCCTTCCAGGTTGATCCCGTTCTCCTTCAACCACTCGATGGACTCGGGGTTGATCTCTCTCAGCCGGGTTAAAGGAGACTGATTTCGCTCTTCCTCT
>JAPLIW010000175.1 GCA_026388915.1 Deltaproteobacteria bacterium | reverse complement strand
TTTTAATCCGATCTCCATTCGGCAAGCCATTTTCTCACCTCATCTCGCGTCTCCCCGGAGGGATGTTGGAAGTTGCAACAAGGGGACCTTTGCTCTACCTGCCTACTAATGAGGCCATAATTATCTAGACAGGAATTCCGTCTTTCAATCATCCTGGATTCCGGCTTCCGCCGGAATGACAACAAAGAACCAAGCCTTTCTCATGGTCGTCACTCCGGCGAAAGCCGGAGTCCAGTTCGAGGTTTTCAAAAGGCAACGTCCTCCAATTAATGTTTAGACTATAATGGACTCCTTAGAAAGTCTTACCCTGGACGGACCGCGGCTGAGTACTGGGAAAGCCCGGCCGACAGGCGGGAGGACGCCCAGATCCCCATTCCCAGAATGGCGGCCCCAATCAGGAAAGGAAATCCCGGGCTGAAACGGTCGGCCATCATTCCGCCCAGATTCGGCCCCAGAAAGAAGCCCAGCATCCGAGTGGTGAAGAAGACCCCCATGCTCGCCCCCCGGACCTTTTCCGAGGTGAGGTCGGCAATGGCGACCCGCACCGACGGGGAGTAGATTCCCAATCCGGCGCCGGCCACAGCCAGGACCAGAAGGAAATAGAGCAAGCTCCCGCCCAGGGACAATAAGAAGACCGCGGAGGCATAGACGCTCATTCCGACGAGAATGGGCATTTTCCGGCCGTGGCGGTCCGACCATCTGCCCATGGGCCATTGAAGGAAAATGAAGACGATGAAATAAGCGCTGAAGAGCCAGCCGATCTTCCCCGGCGGCACTCCCAGGCCGGAGGCCATCACCGGAAGGAGGGTCATGATCATTCCCCAGACAAAAGCCTCCCCCAGACCGATCAGACAGAGGAGGCGGATGTCGGGCAGTCGAAGGGAGGCAAACCCATATCGTTCCAGAAAGCGAACCCCAACACCCCTGGGGACGGAAGGCTTTTCTTGAATCATTTTCCAGATCAGTCCCGCAGCCAGGAAGGCCAGGATCGAACAGCCCAAGAAGGGTAGATCCATTCCCCCCAGGGAGTAGAGAGTCCCTCCCAGGAGAGGACCGACGGCAAACCCGAACATCTCTATGCTGGAGAGAAAACCCATGGTTTCTCCCCTTCGCTCCATCGGCGCCTGGTCGATGATGAAAGCGGACAGGGCGGGCCAGATCATTCCCGCTCCCACTCCATGGAGGAGCCGGATCAGAAAGACGTGGGAGAGGGTGTCGGCCAGGACATAAAGGGAAGCGACCAATCCATAACAGGCCAACCCTAAAACCATAAAAAGCTTGCGCCCGAAGCGGTCGGACAGTCCCCCAAAGAAGGGTTGGACCAGAAATTGACTGATGGTAAATCCGGAAACGATCAGCCCCAGCTGGGAATTGGTGGCTCCCTTGCGGGCCACATAGATCGGGAAGAGGGGGATGATAAACCCCAGCCCCATGACCGCTATGGTTCCCGCCAGGGCGGCCAGGATCAATTCTTTCCGGAAGGTAAGAATCATACGGAAAAATCTTGAATTTTCAGCTCAAATGGGTAAAAATATTCTTCGTTCGGTCCGCGCTCTTTGAGGGAGATACGGAAGAGCTAATTGGGGGACGGTTTGACTTTACCACAAGGTTCCCAAAAAGGTCAACTTGCGGATGGGTATGAGCGGGAGAAATCCCCTCCCCTGCTGATGGTCGGCACCGTTCACCGCGATCCGCGGGGGAGACGCAAGCTCCTCGGCCTTCTCCGCCGGGAGCAGCCATCGGTCATCTCCGTTGAAATCAGCCCGTACGCCCGGTTCTTTCGGGCCCGGAAAGCGGCGGCTTTCCGGGCGACCCTGCGGGAAAATCTCCGGAGAATTCACCGGGAAAAGGGGACTTCCTGGCGGGACCTTCTTTCCCATGGCGCCATCCAGGGGATCTTCCTGCTGCTCAAAGAACCCTATGAATGGCAGGCTGCCAGGGCCTACGCGGAAGAAACAGGAAGCAGGGTCCGGGATATTGATCTCTCCGAGTTCTCGGAAGAGAGGCTGTCCCATCTGTCGGAAACCGTTTCCGGGGAAAATCTCCGCACTCTGCTCAGCCTTTCTTTTCCCGCCCTGCCCGAGCAGGTAAGAGGTCATTATGATCGGGCTCGATTCCTTTTTTCCCACCCTCCTTCGGTATGGGTGAAGGGCCGTGAAATGGGGGAAAGGGAATCCATCATGGCGGAAAAGATTCGGCGCCTGGTTCTTCAGGCGGAAGGAAATAAAGTGGTCCACATCGGAGGCTGGGAGCATCTCCTGGAATTTTCCGGCGAGCCCTCTCTCTATGGATTATTGAAGGATCTCCGGCCCCGAAGAGTCCTCCTTTCGGAGGTGGAGAACTGAGGGAAAAATCGGAAAAATCCGGGGGGGTAATGGGGGATAAAAAAATTATCCACAGAAATTGTGAAAAAGTTGTGGAAAAGTTTTGGATTAAGTAGCATAATTTTAAAAAATCTCAGGGGTTTGTCCTCACTGCACATTTTTGTATCAATAGAATAACCAATAATATCAATTGGTTGTGCGAAGATGCCCACGGGGACTGAATTTCCGTGGGGTGGCGGTCCGGGAAGCCTTAATTATCAACAGTCTTGGAGCAGCCCGGCTTGAAAAACCGCATGGGAAGCGGGTTTCCAGGATGCGGGATCCAGAGAGCTAGATCTGGTGTCCATCTTGGAACCGGAGTCCATAGCATAAAAATTGAAAGGAGGCTCTATTATGCCAAACTACGAGTTCCAGTGCCAGAAGTGCCGCAAGAAATATTCTCTTTACCTTTCCGTAAAAGACCGGGAGGAGAGGAAATACAAGTGTCCCAAATGCGGGAGCAAGAAAAGTCAGCCCGTGTTCGGCGGCTTTTTCGCCAAAACTTCCAAAAAGAGTTAGTCCCACATAAAGGAGGACTACCATTCCCAGATTTCATTCAGCCCTCGGATCAGGGTTTCGGGTCGGAGGATGGGGAGGGCTTTTTCTCCTTCCCATCCTTTTGGTTTTCTTTCTGAGCGCCTGCGAGGAGGAATCGGATTCCTCAGAGCCCCTGCCCCCAGAAAAGCACTCTCGGGTCTATGAATTCAACG
>JAPLIW010000509.1 GCA_026388915.1 Deltaproteobacteria bacterium | reverse complement strand
CGGGAGAAGCAGAATGGGGAGAATTCGACACCCCCTCAGTCTTTGAAGGCGGTCAGGGGCTCCCGGATCAGGTCTCCTCTGGCGAAGCGTTCCACCGATAGACAGGAGATGTCGATGGAAGGCTTCTCCCCGAGGATCAGTTCCGCCATGATCCGTCCCACCGCCGGGCTGTGCTGGAAGCCGTGGCCGCTGAATCCGTTGGCCAGGAAGAACCCTTTCAATCCGGGGAATTCTCCCAGAATGGCATGGTTGTCCGGGGAGATTTCATACGAGCCTGCCCAGCCACGGTCGATCGCCGCTTTTTCCAATACGGGAACGCGGTAGATGGAATTCTCGGCTACCTCAACCATGGCGTCATAATCGACGTTCAGGTTGAACGAGGGGAAATTGTCCTTCGGCCCGGAGATCAGCAGACCGGCTCCTTCCCGGCGGAAATACCAGCCCCGGTGAAAGTCGATCACCAGGGGGATGGGGTCGGAAATATGGGGGAAAGGACCGGTGAAGAAAAGCTGGCGGCGGTAAGGCTGGACGGGAACTTCCACCCCGGCCATTTTGCCCACTTCTCCCGCATAGGGGCCTGCCGCGTTGACAACTACGGGCGAAGAGATATCTCCCCGGGGAGTTCGAACCCCGGCCACCTGATTCCCATTTCGTAGAATCTGGGTGACCTCGGTCTCCTCAAAAATTTTCACTCCGCCCCGCCGCGCCCCCCGGGCAAAGCCGCTCAAAGCTTCGTAGGGGCCGGCGTATCCCTCCCGGCCGCAGAAAGTTCCTCCCCGGAGGTCATCCACCCGGAGGTAGGGCCAGCGATGTTGGATCTCCCGGGGGGAGAGGAGTTCCACCGGAATTCCGAACTTGTGCTGGAGGACCGAATTGCTCTGGAATACGGCCCATTCTTCCTCCGTGCTGGCCAAGAAAAGGTAGCCCACCTTTTTAAAATCGAGTTCCGTCTCCATGATTTCCTGGAACCGGTCCCAGGTTTTGTAACTTTCCAGGGAGAATCGAATGTTGATTTCGGTGGAAAATTGCGCCCGGATGCCCCCGGCGCATTTGGCCGTGGACCCTTCGCCCAACATGCCTTTTTCCAGGAGCACGACCCCTTTGGCCCTTTTCTGCGCCAGGTGGTAGGCGATGCTCATCCCGATGATCCCGCCCCCGACGATGACGATGTCCGCCGTTTTTTCCATACCCGTATTCTATCGGCTTTTTTTGCGGGGCTCAATTTTTTTCTCGCCGCATGGAAAATTATAAAATCCTCGTATCCGCCGCGCATGAAAAAAAGAATGGAACCGCAGAGCACGCAGAGACCGCAGAGCAAATAGAATGGAATACTGGAATGATGGAACAATGGGTTTAAGCATTCTATTTTTTGCCCACCATTCCAATATTCCATTCTTCAATTATTCCTTTTCTTATTCTCTGTGTCCTCCCGGGCATCTCTGCGATTCATGTTTTCTTGGGGGGGATCAAAATCTTTCTTTCTGTTTAAGCGTGCAGGTCAAAACAAGAAGATGACTGAGGAGGAGGCAGAGAACGCAGAGGTGCGTTTCGGAAAAAATTGGATGGTTTTGGCGGTCAGGGAAACGTGGAAAAAGCGGGTGGCTATTTTGCTTGCACGCGGGGCTTCGAGCTTTTGACCGTTTTTACCTCTGCGTGCTCCGCGACCTCTGCGGTTAAGTTTTTTATTCAATGCGCGGTCGGCGTTTCCCGGTCGGAGACGGCCATCCAGCTGAGAAGCGAACCGGCGACAATCAGCAGACACCCCACCCACAGGCTGGCTCCGGCGGTGACCTGGAGGTAAAGACAGCTGAGAAGGGTGGAAAGAAGAGGAGTGAAATAGGAACAGGCGGCGACGAAGACGATATCCCCTTTTCTCATGGCCCGGTCCCAGAGAATGTAGGCCAGAGCTGTAGCCAGCCCCAGGAAGGTGACTTCCAACCCGGCCCGCCAGGTCCACACCCGGCCTTCCCCGGTCAACCAGAAGAGAAGGAGGAAGACCAACCCCGTGACGAGAATGAACAGCTCCACCGCGCCCCTGGCCTGCGGGCCTCCCCACCGGCGGGTCAGGTTCGAATAGAGGCCCCAGGAAACCGCGGCCGTGATTGCCAGGGCGTAAGCGCCCGGGTTCCGGCCCACGCCACGTTGCCGATGATGGAGACGGGGGAAATCGACTGCCCCCGGGTCAGAACAAGAAAGACCCCCGAAAGGGCCAGGAGGGTTCCGGGGACGAGGATGAAATTTCCTTTCTTATGGAGCAGGAGGAGAGAAAAGAGAATGGTCAGGGCGGGCCAGAGATAATTGAGGAGGCCGATCTCCAGCACCTGGTGACGGTCGGCGGCCATGCCCACGGCCACAAAAAGGGCCAGCATGTAGAGAACGAAGAGAACTCCACAGCCGAGCAAGAATTTTCCGGAAAGGCTCTGGAGGGGCAGAAGGGACCCTTTCGACCGGCAGAGAAAAAGAGCGAAGGAAAAACCCCCTCCGATCAAATGGACGGCCGCCGCCCCGGCCAGGGGTCCCACCTGTTCGCTGATGCTCCGGACCAGGGCGATGGAGGTACTCCAGATGAGAATCGCCCCCAGCCCGGCAAGCGTGTTCCGATCTATAAGGAAATTCCTCACCCCCTATTCCTTCAATTCCCAACATACCTGGATTCTCGCAAAAAGAAAAGGAGGGCCCTCAGGCCGGCGCCCACTTTTGACTTCCCCGCCCGACTTCTCCCTTAACCTGCATCATGAAGCGACGGCCAATTTGGATGGGAAAGAATGGGGCCTTATGTTATATTCAATCAGCACTTCCCGGGTGAGGTCACCGGACCTGATGGGCGAAAGCGGATGAGAATTTCCAGCGGGACCGGTGGACTCCGGAAGAGACAAAGGTTTTTCTCTCGCCCGCTTCGCTAGAGCACACAGAGGCCGCAGAGAAAACTTAAATATTTTAAAAATACAATCCAGGGATATCATCTATTCATTTATGGGTTTTTAACTCTGCGTACCCTGCGTGCTCTGCGAGAGAAAATTCTTTTTGCTTTTTGTTCTTGCCCGAAATGCCATGACTGAGTGAAGGGTCGTCACCTCTCTGGATCGGATCGATTTTTCGAGTCATCCAAATGCCGGAAACACAACCGTCCATCCGCCCGGAAGAAGGCCGAACCTTTGCGGCCCAAGCCTCCGGCTACCTGCTGCATAAAGCGAGCCTCTATACTCTGGCAGGAATCCTTTTCCTGGCGGCCTGGAAAGGACAGGCGGGAATCGTAATCCTTCTCGGCCTGGTTTTCAGCGTCGCCGGGCTGGCGGGACTGTGGAGCCGGGTTTCCCTGGCAAGGGTCCATTGCCGGCGTTTGATCCGGGAAAACCGCCTTTTCCCCGGGGAATCCACCGAAGTCATAATGGAAATCTACAACCGCAAACCCCTGCCTCTTCCCTGGGTCAAGGTGGATGATGAAATACCGGCGGAGCTGGCCCGGGACGTGGCCGTCGAGCCGGCTTCCCGTCCCGGGTTTGGCCTCTTAACCCGTTCGGCATCGCTTCTCTGGTATCGAAAGGCAAGCTGGAAATACCGCCTTCAGGGGGAGAAACGGGGGTATTATCGAATCGGACCCCTCACTCTGACTTCAGGGGATATCTTTGGCTTTTTTCCCCGCTGGGCTTCGTTTCCTTCCACCGATTTCGTCCTCGTCTATCCCCGAATCTTTCCCGTCGAACAATTGGAGATTCCATCGCTGCATCCCATGGGAGAGGCAAGGACCCGCCGTCGCCTTTTCCAGGACCCGACCCGGGCGATCGGCCTGCGGGATTATCTCCCGCAGGACGGCCTCAAGCATATCCACTGGAAGGCCAGCGCCCGCCATCAGCAGCTGCAGGTGAAAGTCTTCGAGCCCACCACCACCCTGAAGGTTTCCTTATTCCTGGCCGGAGACGGTTTCCAGCAGGATCCGTCGCGGGCCGGCGAAGAGTTCGAGCTGGCGGTGAGCGCGGCCGCCTCCATCGCCCATTATCTCATCGACCAGGGAACTCCCGTGGGACTCATCTCCAACGCCTGCCGGGTCGACTCGGGCCAGGCCATACAGATTCCGGCGGGGGGAAGCCGCGATCAATTCATGGAGATCCTGGACGCCCTGGCACGGGTGACTCCCCGGTGCAAAGATTCCGCGGAGACGTTTTTCCAGCGGGAGAGCCAATCCCTGACTTCCGGAACCACTCTGATTCTCATCGCTTCCCGGGTTCCGGACCCCCTTCTCTGGCAGTTGAGAGACCTGAAGGAGAGCGGATCCAAACTGCTTCTCCTGCTGACCGGAGATCCGCAGGAGGGCGGAGGGGATGGATTCATCCCCACCTGTTCGATCCGCCACCCCGGAAGCCTCTTGCGAATCCATCCGGAGGTCCGGGTATGAAGCGGACCTGGACCCGATTCCTTTTGTATGCCGCCGCGGCGGGAATGGAAATCTGCTGGTTCTGGGCCGCGCTGGACCTTCTGACCCGAAGGGTGAGCGGCGGTTCCTTATCCCCTCTTTCAATCCTGGGCTTCTACCCCCTGGCTTTCCTCTTCCACCGTGCGCTCCGGAAGTTCAAACGCAGCAGCGCCCTCCTGTGGAGCGGTCTGGCCTGGGCGGCCCTGGTGCTTCTTCTGGCGAAGATCGAATTCTTCAGCAGTCAGGGATGGTGGGACCCGGGATGGCTTCGGGCCTTCGGGGATGCTTTGGCCCGGATGTTTCATTCCTTTACCCGGGAAGCCCTCGCGGTAATGAGCAGCGCCGTCCTCTGGGGATTCGGCTGGCGTCTATCCGGGGTGAAAATTGCTTTTTCCACCCTGGTCAGCGAGTTCCAGTTCGGGCTGGCCATCCTGCTGTTCGTTTTTTTTCTGAACGCCGTGGAGGGAAATAATTTCCCTTTCCTGATCCCGCTGACCCTGGTCTTCTTTCTCTTTGCTCTGTCGGGAATTGCCGTCTCCCATGCCTTGGAGCAAGAGAGCTGGCTTTCGGGCCGGAACAAGAATCCCTGGTTTGCTTTCTTGCTCTTCAGCATCGGGGTCATCCTGGCTGCGGGGTGGCTGATCAGCGTGATGGTAAACCCCCCGCTGGTCGAATTCCTTCTCTCCCTCATGAGCCAGGTGGGTCAATGGATCCTGGAGGGGATCAGAAGATTATTCCTTTTCCTGAGCGGTCTTTTCCCCGCGCCCAAACCAAGAGAGATGCCGCTTCCCACCCCCCTGCCGCAGATGAAAAGGCCGGACGAATTTCCATTCCAGATCTTTTCCGATTCGGTTCGGGAGGTCATCCGGTTCATCTGGTGTATTATATGGTTGGGCCTCAGCCTGATTGCCCTGTGGAGGATTTCTTCCCAGATTTTTGAGTGGCTCCGGCGCAAATGGGGCGGCGTGCAGGAGGCCGAGGTGGAACCCATGGCGGGGGCCTTCCGCGAGGATCTTCTGCATTTTCTGAAGAGTTTATTCCGGATTTTCGGAATGAAATGGCCTTTCCGAAGGGGAAGAAAAGCGGAGCCGCTGTTGCCGGAGGCCGAGTTCGTGCGGCAAATGTACCGCCGGCTCCTGGCCTGGGCGGCGGCCAGGGGGCATGGCCGGAAGGCTGCCCAAACCCCCTATGAGTACCTGCCAGGATTGATCACCTGGCTTCCGGAAAGAGGGGGGGATTTCACCTTCCTTACCGAACAGTACGTCCGCACCCGATACAGCCCGGCGATTCCGGCGGAAAGCGATTTGGAAGAGTCACGGCAAAGCTGGCGCCGGATCCGGCAAACCAGCTCCAAGAAAGGCATGAAAAAAGCATGAAATCCACGGCGGCGAATCGACAATGGAAAAATTGCAGCCCTTTAGCTCTTTGAAAAAAGAGAGCTGTTTCGCCTTCGGAAAAGATTTTCCAGAAATCCCCCCTGCCCCCCTTTTATAAAGGGGGGTTGGGGGGGATTTCAGAGGCAAGTTATCGAACCAAGATTTCTTGGCAAACTTTCAGGATTTTGAAAGCTGGTAGCACAGGAGATGAACATGAATCAAACCTTAGTTCCTCCGGATGCGGAGGTAGGCCAAATCAAGGAAGCCGCGGAAAGGCTTCTCCAGAACGTCAACCGGGTCATCGTGGGGAAGAAGGAAACCATCCAGTTGGTTTTCATCGCCCTTCTCTGCGAGGGCCATGTGCTGATCGAGGATGTTCCCGGGGTGGGAAAGACCCTGCTGGCCAAGGCCATGGCCAGGTCCGCGGGCTGCCGTTTCAAGAGGATCCAGTGCACCCCCGACCTCCTGCCCTCGGATGTGACCGGGATCCACTATTTCAACCAGAAGACTTCGGCCTTTGAATTCCGGCCGGGCCCCATCTTGGCCAACATCGTCCTGGTGGACGAAATCAACCGGGCCATGCCCCGGACCCAATCTTCGCTCCTGGAGTGCATGCAGGAGCAGCAGGTCACCGTGGACCTGGAAACGGTACCCCTGCCCCGGCCTTTCATCATCCTGGCCACGCAAAACCCCATCGAACTGGAGGGGACCTTTCCCCTGCCGGAGGCCCAGCTCGACCGTTTTCTTTTCCGGGTGAGGCTGGGCTACCCGGAGGATGGAGAAGAGGAAGCGATCCTGACCCGTTTCCACGAGTCGAACCCGCTGGAGGGCCTCGCCGGCGTCCTGGATGCCCAAACGGTTCTGGATCTGCAGAAGCGATGCCGCCGGGTTTTTGTGGAGGACTCTGTCCGCCGGTATATGACCGCTTTAACCCGGGCAACCCGCGGCCACGAGAAGATCCGGTTGGGGGCCAGCCCGCGGGCGTCCTTGGG
>JAPLIW010000683.1 GCA_026388915.1 Deltaproteobacteria bacterium | reverse complement strand
GGGAGATAAGATCAGATGGTATGCCTATCTCAGTCCCAAACCGTTCTCCCAAGAGCTGGCCCGCGGGATGCAGAAGGCCGGATGCGTGGGTCTCGTTTTCGGAGTGGATCATGCCAATGAGGCCATGCTGAGAACCCTTGGGCGTTCCCATAACGATGAGGATATTATTTCCTTGGCTGGCCGTGCCAGGGCGCATGGCTTCTCATTGCTTTTTGACCTTCTTCTGGGCGGGCCGGGGGAGACGCGGAAAACGATTGCCCAGGCTATTGAGCTGATGAAAGAAACCTCTCCCGACCGGGTGGGTATCAGCCTGGGTTTGCGCCTCTATTCGGGAACCCGCCTTTTTCTCATAATTCAAGCCCAGGGTCTAAGGAAAGAAAACCCCAACCTGCATGGGCCGGTGTAAGGAAATACGGAACTCCTTCGCCCGATCTTTTATCTCGAATCGGGGCTGGGGGAAGATATCGAAGATTACATTGACGGACTGATCGGCAATGATCGCCGCTTCCTATTCGGTAATCGAAAGAGAGTAGACCGGAATTACAATTACAACGACAACAGTATCCTGGCGAAGGCGATTGCCGAAGGTTACCGGGGCGCTTTTTGGGACATCCTTCGCCGGATCAGCCCTTGATTTAAATCGGTCCCTTCTCTGGCTTTAATCCCGATATTTACGCGGAAGGATCTTCCAGAAGCCCAGGGAAAGCGACCTAAAAGGCTTTTGCAGGAGTGAAAAAAATGTCCAAGAACCCTTACCCCCGACTATTCTCAGAAATTACCCTCCACACCATGACCCTCAAGAACCGGGTGGTCATGCCCCCCATGTGCACCAATTATGCGACGATTGGGGGAGCGGTAACGGATCGATTGATCGGTTATTATACGGCCCGGGCCCGGGGCGGGGTTGGACTGATCAACGTTGAATTCGCTTATGTCCATCCTGCGGGAAAGGTCTTTGACCACATGTTGGGAATCTACGATGACCGGCTGATTCCAGGCCTGAAAAGGTTAAGCGACTCTGTCCATCAAGGGGGGGCCAAGATTATCATTCAAATCGCCCATGGGGGAAGAAGGGTTCATTCCGACACCACGGGTTTGACGCCGGTTGCCCCCTCCCCCATCCCGCGGCTGAACGGAGAGACCCCGAAGGAGTTGAGCCGGGAAGAAATCGAGGATCTGCTCCAGGCCTTTATCCTCGCCGCGCGGCGGGCGAAAAAGGCCGGGTTTGACGGGGTCATGATCCATATGGCCCATGGGTATCTCCTCCAGCAATTCCTATCGCCCTTCAGTAATGCCAGGACGGATCGTTACGGAGGCGATCTGGAGGGACGCTCCCGATTCCCCCTCGAGGTTGTCAGAGAAGTCCGCAGGGAAGTGGGCGGCGATTATCCCCTCACCTGCCGGATCTGCGGGGATGAGTTTTTGAAAGGGGGGTTCGACCTCAGCCAGAGCATCGGGCTGGCGAAGATGCTGGAAGCTAACGGGGCGAATGCCCTGGAGGTATCCGCGGGCACCCATGAGACCGGTCAAGTCATAACCGCCCCTCCTTATTATCCCATGGGGTTTCTGTCCCCTCTTTCCGAAGCGATTAAGAAAGAAGTGAGTATTCCCGTCGGGGTCGTGGGGAGGATTCATACCCCGGAGCTGGCGGAAGAAATTCTGCGGCAGGGCAAGGCCGACTTGATCGCCGTGGGCCGGGGTCTTATTGCCGATCCCGATTGGCCCAGGAAGGCCCGGGAAGGCAGGCCCGAAGCGATCTGCCCTTGCATCTCCTGTAATCAGGGGTGCGGTGATCGGATGTACTTCCAGCAGGACATCAGCTGCACGGTGAATCCCTCCGTTGGAAGAGAGACCACTTTCCCGGTGGAGTCTGCCCGGAAGAAAAAGAAGGTTCTCATCCTCGGAGGAGGGCCGGCGGGATTGGAGGCCGCGCGGGTTGCGGCTATGAGGGGACACGAGGTCCACCTTTATGAAAAGGAGAAAGAGCTGGGAGGGCAGCTCAACATCGCCTCCGTGCCCCCGGCGAAAAAGGAGATCCAAAATTTCAAGGAGTTTCTCATCCGCGAGGTCCGGGGACTCCCAGTCAAGGTGATGCATAGGAAGCTGGATGCCTCGGCCCTCAAGAAAATGGCCCCCGATTGGGTGGTGGTTGCGGTCGGCGGAAAGCCCCAAGGGATGGAAGGGCCCGGTTTTCATGACCCTAAAGTGATCTCCGCATGGGATGTGCTCTCCGGGAAAAAGGAAACGGGAAAGCGGGTAGTAATCATCGGTGGGGGCCAGGTCGGCCTGGAGACCGCCCACTTTCTCCTGCAGGAAGAAAAGGAAATCACCGTCCTGGAGATGTTAAAGCGTGCCGGCCAGGATATGAGTCCCCGCGCGAGGAAGATGATCCTGGAGAAATTAATCCAGGGGGGAGCGGAGATCCTCACGGAGGCAAAAGCCCTTTCGGTAGAGAAGGGGGACGTGGTCTTTGAGCGAGCCGGGCTGCGGGAGAGATTCAGGGGGGCGGATTCCATCGTCATCGCCGTGGGAACAGCGCCCCAGGAGGAAGGGATTGCGGGCTTAGGAAGGTCGCGAATCCCAGTGCGGCGCATCGGCGATGCTTTGGTTCCACGGAAGATTTTTGATGCCGTCCACGAAGGCTATCAGGTGGGGATCGAAATTTAAGCACGTTCCTAAAGTACGTGAAACGTCGTTTGCCCGATTCACATGAAAAATCCTGAA
>JAPLIW010000910.1 GCA_026388915.1 Deltaproteobacteria bacterium | reverse complement strand
TAGGGAAGGTTCTGCCGGGACAGTTTTATCGATATTATATCCCATTTTCATGCCTATTTTACAAGGCTTTCTAAGGTTTCGAGTTTAAAAAATATCATCTTTCGCGCTTTTTTCAGGTTATAAGTAGAACAGCAAATATAGATGGAAAGGGAATAAGATGAACATTTTAGCTTCACCCCTGCAAATCGGGGCAAAGACCGCCCCCAACCGCATCGTCAACCAACCCATGGAGTGCAACGACGCCGACGATGTGGGGAATCCCAGCGAGCTGACCTTCAACCGCTACCGAAAGCTGGCTGAGGGAGGAGCCGGGATTATCGTTGTGGAAGCTCTCACCATAACCCGGGAGAGCCGGGCGAGAAAGAACCAGCTGGGGATTGATGAAAAGACTGCCCCCACGTTAGAACGATTGTTGAAAGAAATGAGGGGGATGAACTCAAAACCCCTCATCCTCTTCCAGATCACCCATGCCGGACAGCTGAGCGGGGCGGATTTCTCAAGGCACGTTTCGGTTTACCCCCTTCCAGGGAAGCAGACTCATATTCTTTCTGAAGAAGAGATGGATCAGATCGGGGACGATTTTGGTCGAGCCGCGTTGATCGCCAAGCAGGTGGGCGCCGATGGGATCGATTTCAAACAGTGCCATGGGTACCTTGGCGGAGAGATGCTGCGCCCGGTGAACACCCGGAAGGATCGCTTCGGGGGGTCTTTTGAAAACCGGACTCGTTTCTTTTGCGAAACGATGGCTAAGATTAAAAAATCAGCGGGAAGCAGTGCTTTCCTCCTGGGAGCCCGGTTTTCCGTCTACGAAGGAATTACGGGGGGATTTGGAACCCCGGGTCCTGCGGAAGTGATCGAAGACTTATCCGAACCGCTGGCCCTGGTCCGGATTATGGAGAAGGCCGGGGTGGATTATATCAATGTCTCCGCCGGAATCCCGGCCATCACCCCGGAGATCGTCCGGCCGACGAAGAATTATCCCGAAGGGGTCTACCGTCACTTCGGATGGGCCCAGGCCATGAAGAAACAAGTCCGGGTCCCGATCATCGGCTCAGGGTATACCTATCTCCGGGATGGGAAGAATGATTTGAAAGAGCCCGACCCGGGAAAGAAGAGTTTTCTGTATTGGGCGGAGAAAAACCTGAAGGAGGGGATCTGCGACCTGGTAGGCATTGGCCGCCAATCCCTGGCCGACCCGCTCTTTACCAGAAAAATTCTCGAAGGAAGATCCGCGGAGGTCAACTATTGTATAGCCTGCGGAAGCTGTTCAGTTCTCCTGAGGAACCAGGCGAAAGTCGGCTGCCCCATCTACTCTGAGTCCTACAAGAAGCTTTTAAAGGAAGTCCAAAAAATCAGGGCATGACGGCCTAGCTCAGCTGCGCAAAATGGCGGAGGCGTTTTGCGCCAGTTAAGCGGATTTTAGTGCGGGACAGCCACAAGCTATTTTAAGATCATGGCAATAAGAGGACATATCTGTCTACTAAATGCAACCAATTATTGAAATCCATTTAGTCCCTTACCGCTTAAATTGATGCTTTTTTGGCATCAAATTTTTATCGCTGCGGCCGAACCCCTTTGCCAGCAAGGGTTTTCATCGTTTTTTGAAAATCTCAACTTTTTGGTTCTGGCTGTGCCAGGTTAGGAGTTAAAGTTAATTCGGATTTCGAATTTTGCCCAGCCATTGGAGATTTGATTCCGGCCACGCTGGATTGGGTATCAAAGTTGGTGGCGGAGATTTTTCGGGAGATTTAGAGGAAGGCCATTTAGAAAAAAATTTCGGGCTGCGAGTTTCAATTCTGAGGTCTTAACCCCTCACCCGAACCCCGCAACCCGAACATTATTCCCTGCCGCTATTTTTTCCCTAGGTTTTTAGCCTTATCCTGAAACCTGGAACCTGATACCTGTATTTTATTTGACCTTCCAGAGATCCCCCTCCCACATGGCCTCGAAGAGAGCCAGGCTCTCCTCCTTGGACATGGCCCGGGGGTTGTTGGCTCGGGGATATTTGACTACGTTGAGTT
>JAPLIW010000049.1 GCA_026388915.1 Deltaproteobacteria bacterium | reverse complement strand
TCTCGCGGGTGTAAAGAATCTTGGGGGGCAGGCCCTGGGCCGAGGCCGTCTGGGCGGAAAAGCCCAGACCGCCGGCCAAAGCCGTGGCTCCTGAAATCTTCAGGAAACCCCTTCTGCTGACCTCCATATCGTTCCTCCTTCTTTAAAATCGATGGGCTCGATTGGTAACCCGACTGGATTCGACTCTGCTTGCAACTCCGAAAAGGACTTATTTTCTTCACGCCCCGGTTGTTATGCCGGGTCGCCGGCATTCTTCTCCTGCCGAGTCAGCTTTCCCTTTTTCAATCCATTCGGTTCTTGGGGCGAACCCTCGGAGAGTTTGAAATGGGCGGCATACTTCTTCAGGAAGGCCAACGCGGCCAGCATCTGACTTTTCTTTTTCCCGTTGATTCTCTCAAACTGAAAAAAGGCAGACCTTCTTGCAAGAAGAGGGCCAACCCAGCGAACAGAAACGCATTCCTCCAACGGGGCTTTGAATACCAAATTAAGGACTTCTTGTCAAGGTTTTTTGGCAAAAAATTCAATTCATTCTTTTTTGGCCGGAGGGTCTTCTTTCTTCGGGGTCACATCGATGGCGTCGGGCTCGCGGAGGCCTTTTTTGAAATTGCGGATGGCCAGGCCGAATCCTTTGCTGATCTGAGGGATCTTCCTCCCGCCGAAGATGAAAAAGATGATCGCCAAAATGATGATCAGTTCGACAAGCCCTAAACCCAGCACGTTTCCCTCCTTCTTTCTTTATTAGCATACCATAATTTTCTTGCCCGTGGCCACGGACGAACAAACCTGATATGATGAACCGCCCCGGGGGGGGTGGAAGAGAATCCAACCGAGAGGGAGAAAGAATCGATGAAAGATCGGGATGGAATGGTGAATCAGGCGGCGGAGAAGGCCTACACCCTGCTGCATACCGGCCAGAGAAGGGCCTGATCGCAGACCGTCCTGCAGGTCATGCAGGAATGTCTGGGGAAAGTCGATCCATTGATGATCAAGGCCGTGGGGCCCATGGCCGGGGGAAGCCGGGTGGGGTCCCTGTGCGGGGCCGTCCAGGCAGGGGTGCTGACTTTGGGGATGCTCTATGGAGCCGAGGAGGAAAAACTGGGCAACCAGGAGGCCCTGGTGGAGTCCTTCCAGCCGGTGATCCGCTTCTACCGGGAATTCGAGAAAGCCTTCGGCAGCCGAAATTGCCCGGAGATCATTCACGCGGACCTGAACAACCCGGAGGAGAGAAAGAAATGGGTCGACCGGGAAGGCCCTGAGGAATGCGCCCGCCTGTGCGGCCGGACGGTCCGGATTCTCTTCGAGGTTATCCGGGAAAAGGAGGGAAAAGGGTAAAATCCGCGGCCCGCGAAGAGAAGTCTACAAACACCTTGACAAAAAGGTCAGAAAATTATTTAATCACCTTGAATTTCTCTGGGGATCAGCAAAGAAAAGGATTTTTTTGCCCGTCTGACTTCAGGTGTAGCGCTAGCCCGGATCAACCTAATAGAAGACAGGTTTTTCATTAGCCGGAAGACCGGTATTTCCAAGGAAAGAGGCGGAAATAAGGAGAACACGCTTGCAGCCGGCGGGGGATAGCCGGCAGAGGAAGAAGGGAGAGTTGCCTGGACTTGGATCAATTCAGACACCCTCGAAAGGAGGAAGCGATGAGAAGGCAGATTTTTTGGGTAGGATGCATTCTGGCTTTATTTGTGTGGGTAGGATGCATTCTGGCTTTATTTGTGCTGGTGGCGGTGTGCCCTTCCTGGGCCCAGAGCACAGTGAAAGTGGGGGCTATGTTCAGCCAGACGGGCGCAGGTTCAGCAGTTGGAAAGATCCAGGTGGAAGCGGTCAATTTGGCGGTGAAAGAGGTGAATGAGAAAGGGGGCATAACCGTAGGCGGCAAGAAAATGAAGGTCGAGGCGGTCCTTCGCGATGACGAAACGAAGCCGGATGTGGCCGTGCGGAGATTGCGCGAATACCAGAATGATGGCGTCAACCTCCTCGTCGCCGGGACTTTCGCCCATGTCAGCCAAGCCCTGAATGAGCAGGTCAAAGGCGGGCAGACCTACGTAATCGTCCCCAACGGAATCCAGGAGAAGACCTTTGAAAAGACAGAAAAGGCTCCCTATTTTTCCTCCACCTTGGGCGGCGTGGACGCCATCGGGAGGATCTGCGGCGATTATGTCGCCAAGACGTACAAGCCCAAGAGTGTGGTGCTTTTTCTCCCTGATTACGCCTATGGCCATGGGGCGGCCAAAGGGGCGAACAAGGTTTTCAAGGAAAAATACCCGCACATCAAGATCAGCGAAGTCTGGTCTCCGGTCGGCACGCCTGATTTTACCTCCTATATCATCAAGATCAAGGAAGCCAAGCCCGACGCGGTGATGATGGGTCACTGGGGCAACGATGCCATCAACGCCCTGAAGCAGGTGTATGAATTGGGGTTGAGAAAGGAATCGAAGATTTTCTATAATTCGATCGGGTACACCTTGGCCTCTGGAGTCCCTGCCGACGCCCTGGATGGGGTGACCATGGGCTGGTGGTGGTACCATGATCTGAGCGGGCTGAAAGACCCGGCGACCGAGAATGCGGTCAATGAATTTACCAAGAAGTACCTCAAGGAATTCGGGGACATACCGGACACGTTTGCGATGTACACTTACATTGCCATGATGGAAACCCTGCGCGGGGTCCAGACGTCCAACTCCACAGATCCGGCCAAAGTTTACAAGGCGATCATGGACAAACCGGAATTCATGGGTCCGAAAGGCCCGGCGAAGTGGCGCATCGATGGCCGGCCGGGTTACAAATATGCCTATTTCATCCTGGACGGAAAAGGGTCCAAAGCCCGGAAGGACAAGTATGATATCGCCAAAATCGTCGAGGCCTACACCGGTCCCGAGCTTTGTCTCCCTCTGAAAGAAATGGGCTACTCAGTCAATTGCGGATTTCGGAATTCGGAATGCGGGAACTGACCGGCAACCGCAGACCGGCGACCGCAGCCCTGGAGCGGCGGTCGGCTGTCTGCGGTCCATTTGCGGGCGGAATGTAGGGGCGCGCGGCGCGCGCCCTTAAGATCTTCGGAACGGAGAGCTGTAGAGGCGGGTTTGAAACCCGCCCCTACGGGGCTGATTTTGAGGTTTATTCTATGGCCGAGGTGCTGCGGGCCGAGGGACTGAGCAAACATTTCGGGGGCCTGGTTGCGGTTAACCAGGTAAGTTTCCAGATTAAGCCCAATGAGTCCGTCGGGATCATCGGGCCCAATGGGTCCGGAAAGACGACCTTCTTCAATCTCCTCACCGGATTATTTCCTCCCACCCGGGGACGAATTCATTTCTTCGGAAAGGACATAACCGATCTCGCCCCAAGCCAGAGAGTCCTCCAGGGAA